>JAISBJ010000056.1 GCA_031266235.1 Puniceicoccales bacterium
GACTGGGAAATGCTGCGGGAAGTAGGCGCGACTTTGCTGGATTTGGGCGTGAAATCCGCCGCTGGGGTAGACGTCGCCGACTTCATGGAGAAATTGAAAGTGAAACAGCGGACTTTAGCGGTCCTGCGCGGCACGGAACTCCGCTTCGATCGGGTCATTTTGCCGATGTTTTCCAGCGAACAAACGGCCGGAAATAATCCGTCGCCAGCTCCCCAACAAAGTTCTCCGGCGCCTGCCAAAAGCGCTAAAAATGAAAAAATGGAAAGGATGGAAAATTGGCGCATCGAGATGAGGGAGGCGAAGGGCCGGGGCGATTTCGATGGGGCGATCGCCGTGCTCTGGAAAATTTTGGGTGCGGATGGTAAAAATATCGACGCCTGGGCCGATCTAACGGATTGCCTTTTGCGAGTAAATAAATACGATATTGCCGAAATGGCCATCCAGGAAGCGATTAAATTTTCTCCCGAGCGCGTCGACCTCCATCTGACTTACTTGGATATCGTCCTCCGGACCCGCAATAGCGCGGATTATATGCACATTTTGCGGGAGGAAAAACGCAAATTCCCCGGGAGCGCGGAAGTGCGCTTGCTGTGGGCGCGGGCCCAGGAAATTTACAAAGAAGACGCGGTGGGCGCCAAGCGTTCCTATGAAAAATTTTTACAATTAGCGCCCCAGGGACACCCGGAAATCCCGAAAATTAGGCATTTATTGGAGGTCTACGGCTCGGTAAAGTAAAAGAAATATAAAAAAGGGATATGATGGAAAGCGATAGGGATAGGGAAAAACATCGGCGGCGAGTTCGCCTCGTCAAACGTTTACTGCGGCACATGCCCCGCAGAGGAAATCTCCACCGCTACCCCATTTTGCGGTGCTTTGAACGGCAGGCTCGGCAGCGGGGGTATCTTTGGTCGTTTCGGGTGCGGGAGGTGGTCCCGGCGCTCTACGTGGGGTGGATTCTGACGCTGACGCCCATCCTGTCGCTACACATCTTCGTCGCCTGCCTCTTGTCCTTTATTTTCCGCGCAAATATTATGATTGTTGTGCTGCTTCAATTTGTATCGATGCCGTGGACGGTACCGATTTTATGGTATGCGGACTACAAGGTTGGGGCATTTTTTGTGGAGGTACTGGGGACGCCGCAGGTGGAGGCGATTCGGCGGTCTTACGCGCAAGTGAGTTTCAAAGGGATCGGCGATTTATTTATTCATGGGGATCAGTGGGTGCGTTGGTTTTTCACGACGACGCTGGGCGCCATTATTTTGGGAATGTTTTTGGGGCACATCAGTGCGGCGATTTACCGGTATTTGGCGAAGCGTTCCTAGCGGGTGTGCTATGAAAAAAAATTGCAAAAATAGATTGACAAGCCGAAAAGAAGCATTTGGTTTAGATTCAAATGAATATTTTCAGCACATGAAGCGTTCGAGCTTTGCATCGCAGAAAAATTTGTGAAAAAATAGATTGACAAACCCGAAAAGAAGCCCAGAAATAAATTTATTGGAAAGTTTTGTTGCAAATGAAAGTATTTTTAGGAGGTGGGTTATGGAAAAAAATTGCAAAAATAGATTGACAAGCCGAAAAAGAGCATTGGTTTGGATCCAACGGAAGATTTTCGGCGCATAAAGCGTTCGAGCTTCGCATCGTAGAAAAATTTGTGAAAAAATAAGTTGACAAGCTGAAAAAAAAGTCCAGAAACAAATTCATTGGAAAGTTTTGTTGCAAATGAAAGTATTTTTAGGAGGTGGGTTATGAAAAAAAATTGCAAAAATAGATTGACAAACTGAAAAAGAAGAACAGGAATAAGTCCGCGGGGGATTAGCTCAGTTGGTTAGAGCACTTGCTTCACACGCAAGGGGTCAGTGGTTCGAGTCCACTATCTCCCACCAAAATTCGTATTCCCAATTTTCAATCGGAACGATGGTGGCGCGGAAGTGTTGAGTGTGCTTTGTTCTTTATTTGCTGTTCAATCCAGCAAATTCTGGATGGAGCGCTTGTACCATTGGCCGTATTTATCGGAGAAATACAGGCTGCGTTTGCCGACTTTTTCCAGGCGTATTTTCGGATGTTCGTTCAGCAGGGCTCCGATGCAAAAACGCCTATTATCGGTGACGATGTAAGCTGTCCCATCTTTTTGGCGCTGGATTGTATCGATGTGCAGGGCGAGCAGCGCGTCGCGTATTTTCTCCTGTTGCAGGAGCAATGGATCCCGGTAAAGGTGTTTCAGCTTGCGTTTCGGCGAGAGTTCCTCGCTTGTTTTGATGGGTTGCGATCGATTTTCTGAGGCGTCTTTTTTATTGTAAAAATTTTTATAAAAAAATGTAATCGCCAAGTGGAAAAAGACCGCGGCAACGGAGCTTTTGATGAGGAAAACTGTCGCGCTTTGGATCAAAGATGCGGGTAAATTAATAGAAATAATTTTGTAAAAACCGGACTTGCATGCTTGGTACAGCGCCGCAAAACCGTTCCCGATCGCCCGGCAGTAGTGAACTAGGGTGGCTGCGGATTTTTCCTTTGCGATGGCGCAGCAACCTTTTAAAAAAAGTAAATTATTTACAAAAAAACGGCCTAAATAATTCAATATTTTTACGGGAAATAGGGCGATCTGGAGTGCTCCGGAGGCTAGAAAGCGGCACATTTGGAGGCAATTTTTTCCCAACCACAGGCAAGAATTACGCAAAAATTCGCAGATGTTTTCCGCGAACGAGGCCAGCGTACTGGAGCAGAAATTGATCGATTTCAGCGGCGCTCCGCAAAGAAATTTGAGCAATTTGTAGGGGGCCGTGAGGGCGGATTCGGCGGCGATGAGGCAGTAGCTGGGGAAGCGTTTCAGCGATTGTAAAAATGTCCATTGAGATTCTCGGCGAATTGTAAAATTAATGGCCGGTTTTTGAATATTTTTTCGCAACATTTCGATGCGTTGCCCGTAGTTACAATGCCGCTGTTCGGCGCTGTTTGGGCTTGAAATGGGAGCATTTTGTCGGTTATTATCGCCACTTTGGATGCCTTTGGAACGATTGTCCGTCGGCTGCGACTGCCCCTTTTGGGAGCTGTAATCGACCGTGATGCAGGCAGAATCCGGTTCCACTAGCGTTTTTTTATTGCGCTCCATAACCGCTCCCGATTGAATAGATGCCCGCTGTCCGGCGCTGTTTGGGCTTGAAATGGGAGCATTCTGTCGGTTATTATCGCCGCTTTGGATGCCTTTGGAACGATTGTCCGTCGGCTGCGACTGTCCCTTTTGGGAGCTGTAATCGACCGTGATGCAGGCAGAATCCGGCTCCACTAGCGCTTCCCGATATTCCTCAGCCAAAACCGCTGCGCCCAAAGATCCGTCCGGTGAATCCGAAGCTTTCTCCGCCCCTTCCTCCAAAGTAGAAATCGCCGCAGGCCCCTTCTTGTCCGCTCCCCGGCGCCTTAAACCGTCAAATATTAAACTCATACTCGCCTCAGTTGGTTGATGTCCTTCAGCGCACGCCTGACGTCGCAAAGCCGTACCTTCGTGGAATAGTCGATGAATGCCGAAATGAGCGCCTTGTCGCAAATATTGTTGATCACCCGCGGAATCCCTCGGCTAGCAGTGTAAATTTTTCGTAATGCAAAAAAGGAAAACATGGGGATCTGCTCCCGCTTGATCTGAAATTTCTTCTCCGAAGGCGCTTCCTCCCTCGCCAAATTGATGCGGTGGAAGATGTAATTTTTCGTGTCCAGGAAACTCAAGGGCTTTAGGTCGTGGTAAACGGAAATGCGCTGCCGCAATTGCCGCATACACGTTTTTCGCAATTTTTCTTTGAGCTCCGGCTGCCCGACGAGGATGATGTGGAGCAATTTTTCGTCGTCCCGCTCGATGTTCGATAGCAAACGCACCGTCTCCAGGCTGCTGAAGTCCAAATTCTGTGATTCGTCGATGATCAGTACCGTGCGCTTCCCGCTCGAACGCTCCCGGCGAAGTTTTTCCGTGATTTTGTCGCGTATTTCTTCGATGGATTCGCCGGAGTCCGTCGGGAGGTCGAGGCGCAGGCAAATGGCGTTGAGCAGCTGGCGCTCGTCCTGGGGCGGGATGGAAAGCGAAATGATGATGTACTCCAGCGGGTTTAATTCCCGGATCAGCGCGCCGCAAAGCGTCGTTTTCCCGCATCCCACTTCCCCCGTAATCACCGTAAAACCGTCGCAATTCTCAATGCCGTACTGCAAAAGCGCGAAGGCGGTCGTGTACTGGGGGCTCATGTAGAGGACGTTATTATCGCTCTTAATGGTAAATGGCTTCTGTTTGAGCTTAAAGAAATCGAGGTACATGATTACTCTCCCACATTGACATTTTTTAAACGCCAGATGTCGCGGGCGTACTCGTTGATGGTGCGGTCGCTCGAGAATTTCCCCATGAGCGCCGTGTTGAGGATCGCCATTTTTGCCCAGAGCGGGCGGTTGCGGTAGGCGTCATTGACGCGTTCGTGGGCTTGGGAGTAGGCGTTATAGTCGGCGAGGACGAAGAATGGGTCGCGGTGGATCAGGTCTTCGGCGATCTCACGCATCGGATTTTCTCCGTTTGGAGTGGCGAAGAAATCGGAACGCATCCAATCCAGCACAGCTTTCAAATCCTCGTCGCTGGCGTAGTAATCGCCGGGGTTGTAGCCGCCGTGTTTGAGGGCCGAAATTTCCTGTTCCGTATTGCCAAAAATGAAAATATTATCTTCGCCGACCTCCTCCAAAATTTCCACGTTAGCGCCGTCGAGCGTCCCGATGGTGCAGGCGCCGTTGAGGGCGAGTTTCATATTGCCGGTGCCCGAAGCCTCCTTGCCGGCCGTCGAAATCTGCTCCGATAAATCCGCCGCGGGAATGATTTTTTCGGCGATCGACACGCAGTAGTTGGGGATAAAAGCGATCTTCAGTTTGCCGCGGATCTCTTTGTTAGTATTGATAAATTGGGCCGCCAGATTGATGGCGTGGATAATTTTTTTCGCCATTTGGTAACCGGGCGCCGCCTTTGCGCCGAAAATGAACGCGCGCGGATGGATCGCGGGGTTATCGGGGTCTTTGGAGATGCGGCGGAAGAGGGATAGGATGTGGAGGAGATTGAGGTGCTGCCGCTTGTACTCGTGGAGCCGCTTGATTTGGACGTCGAAGAGGGCGTCCGGATCGATCTCGAGCCCCAGCGTATCGCCGATGAATGCCGCCAAATGCACCTTGTTGTCGCGCTTAATCGCCATGAATTGCTCCTGAAAATCCCTATTATCGGAGCATTTGACCAGTTGGTTGAGTTGGCTGAGATCCGTTACCCAGCCCGCCCCGATCTTCGAATCGATGAGCGCCGACAGCTTGGGATTGCAGAGTTTGAGCCAGCGGCGAGGGGTGATGCCATTGGTTTTATTGTTAAACCGCGTCGGATAGAGGGCGTGGAAATCGGGGAAGAGTTGGGATTTGAGGAGCTCCGAGTGCATGCGGGCGACGCCGTTGACCGAGTGACTCCCCACCACCGCCAGGTGCGCCATCCGAATAACCGGATTTTCGCCGTCGCCGATGATGGATAATTGGCGCTTTTTCTCGTTGTCTTGAGGCCACTTAACTTCCACTTCCTCCGCCAAAAATCGTCGGTTGATCTCGCAAATGATCTGGTAATGCCGTGGCAAAACCCGCTGGAAAAGGGCGACCGTCCACGTCTCGAGGGCCTCGGGGAGGAGGGTATGGTTGGTGTAGGCGAAAATCTCCCGGCACATGTCCCACGCCACCTTCCACTCCATCCGCTCTTCGTCGACGAAAATCCGCATCATTTCTACGATTGCGATGGTTGGGTGGGTATCGTTGAGTTGGATGGCTGTGGTTTGGGGGAAGTTCGTCCGGTCGGCGTGTAAATTTTTATGGCGCCGAATAATGTCCCGGATCGAGCACGCGACGAAAAAATATTGCTGCACCAGCCGCAATTCCTTACCTTGCTCCGTCGAATCGTTGGGGTAGAGGATTTTGGAGATGGTTTCGGTGTTGACCTTGTCGTAGACCGCCTGGATGTAATCGCCGCGGTTGAATTCTTCGAGGCCGAATTCTTCGGTGGAATGGGCTTCCCAGAGGCGGAGGAAGTTGACCGTTTCGGCGCCGTAGCCGACGATGGGGATATCCCAGGGGACGCCGACGATGTCCCGGGTATTTTCCCAGACGGGGGCCCAATCGCCGTGTTCGTCGTAGTGGTTGCTGACGGTGCCGTACAATTTGATGCGTTGGGTATTTTCCGGGCGGGCGATTTGCCACGGGTTGCGGCCCAGAATCATCCATTTATCGGGGCATTCCAGCTGTTTGCCGCTGGAAAATTCTTGGCGGAACAGGCCGAATTCGTAGTGGATTCCGTAGCCGATCGCCGGGTAATTGAGGGTGGCGAGGGAGTCGAGGAAGCAGGAAGCCAGACGTCCCAGACCGCCGTTGCCGAGGCTCAAATCGTGTCCTTCCGTAAAAAGTTTGTCAAGATTCTGGCCCAAAGCGCAGAGGGCGTCCCGCGTTTCATCGAAGAGTCCGGCGTTGTGCAAATTATTTTTGAGGAGGCTCCCGGGCAGATATTCCAGCGAGAGGTAGTACAGGCGCCGCACGTCGGGGGTATGTTGGCAGCGCTGGGTTTTGATGTAGCGTTGGAGGACTTTGTCGCGGACGGCGTAGCACGTGGCGAGCCACCAATCGTGTGGGGTCGCGGAGGAGGGTTCGCGGGCGAGGGTACACTCCAGGCGGTGGAGGATAATTTGTTGCATTTCCTCGGCGGTACTTTGGACAAATCGCTCCGTTTTTGGGGAGCTTTGCTGCGCGCAACAGGTACTGCAGCCGCAGGATTGGCCTGGTATTTTCGAAGAATGATCGACCGTTGATTTTAGCTTATTGAACTTTCCCATATATCCTAATTGTTCTCGTATTAAATTTTTTAGTTTTGCCAACAAAAATTTTGCATTGATAATTTTCGGAGAGGACACAGTTGATAATTTTTTGTGACATGCGTGTAAAATATTTTATTTTGTGGGTTATTTTAGGTGTAGGATTGGGAGTGATTGAGGGGCGATCTTTGAGTTTACGGCGGCATCGACACCGGCGGAGTATTATTGGAGCTTCCGGGGATGAAGAAGTTAAGACTTATAGTAGCGAAGAAACTGGAACTCATAAAAGTAAAAAAAATGATAATTTTTTCGAAGAATAGCGACCTTTGGGTTTGCAAAAAAATCCGATTGAAACGAGACAATCATTGAGTTTGCGGCGGCATCGGCACCGGCGGAGTATTATTGGAGCTTCCGGGGATGAAAAAGTTAAGACTTATAGTGGCGAAGGAATTGGAACTCATAAAAGTAAAAAAAATGAAAATTCATTCGAAGAAAAGCGGCCTCCGAGTTTACAAAAAAATCCGATCGAAACGGTGATGATTGTCGCCAAACGTCGCCGCGATTTTGAGTATTTATCGGGTATTTTCCATGCTTTGCGGGGAGGTCCCTACGCGCCGAATCGGGTGGCGGGTGGCAAGGAACAGCGCTATATTATTCGCGGGAGTGGCGCGGGCGGAGCGGAGAAGCTGAGCGGGGTTTACGCCGTCGTTGTACTCGGGGAGTCGCTGGAAAATTGGATGGGCCACGCCACTTTGACTCTGGAATATTTCCGCTGCGGCTCACTGAAGCGTCAGACGTTACGCGTGCCGATCGACGTCCGGGACGTCGCCGATGACCGGCAGATTTTCATTTTTTTAGATCCTTTGCCCAAAAATAGGCGGAAATTTCTCGCGTGGAAAGTGACGCTCGACGACAGCGAACGCAATGTCCAACACACTCAAGTCAGTCTTTCTTGGAAAATTTTTATGAAAAATTAATAAAAAAAGTATCTAAAGAGCGCGTCGCGCACGAAAAATGACCGCAAAAATAAAAAATTAGTCCGGCTGTAAAAGACAAATTCAAGAGAATTTTGGAGCGGAATAGGCCGTTGACATTTTTTAAAAAACAACAATAAATGGCTGCGGATATGTTTGTGTGCAAGTCGAGAATTTTGATTGAGTACCTGGGAAAATTTCTCCTGTTGGAGCGCCAATTCGGCGATAAAACAATGTTGATTTTGCCCGGCGGGAAGGTGGAGCCCTTCGACGAAACCCAGAGCGAAGTGGTCCGCAAACTCGGCGAAAACGGCGAAGAATGTAACGACGGCGACGTCTTCCTCAATGCCATTCGCCGCGAAATTTACGAAGAATTAAAAATTAATTTACCACCCGTTGTCGACTATTTTGGGAGCAGTTTTTTCGTCAATACCCAGGAAGAACAGGTGATCGACGTCGTTTTTTACGCAAAATTAACGGAGCGGCCCGAGATTACCGTCGACGGTACGGAGGTAAAATCTTTTACATGGATGGACCAAAAGGAAATCTTCGATTCGGAACAAGTTCATGACTGGCTGAAAAAAAATCTGAGAATTTTCGATAAAATTTACTGAATTTACTATTTTTTTAATGTGTGGAAGTCCGGTGATACGCGGTTATTTTTGATGGGCTCGTCCCAAGGAATATCCCGCAATTCCGGTACCTTTTCGAATAGCGTAATCATGCTTTCGTCCGGGAAAATCTCAGTAAATTCAACGGATTCGTGGCGCCCTTCCAAAAGGGGATCCAGAAAATAAATGTACTTGAAAGTTCTGCGGAGGAGATGGTAAAGGGTCGTGCGATTTTTAGGGGTGAGAGGTAAATTTTTGTCAAAAAGAAATGCCTTTTCGCGACTCATTTCCGGTATCAATTGCGAAATTTTACCGACAATATTCCTCGCCGTCCGGGCGTTGAGACTAAAACATAGCGGCACTCGATGACGCACGTCCTCCGGAATGGGCGTATTTTTGGGCGATTTCCTGGCCTCAATGATGAAAACACCTGCCAACGGATACCGCACCTGCTTATAGGCGAGGCTTTCCCGGTCCATGAGCAGAAAATAAGCCATTTCCTCGCGCTCCAGAGATTTATTGATTATTTTATGGTCTGTCGGCATAATAGTTTGACAAAAATCTGAGAGACCCATCATGATATTTCATAAAATTTTGTATAGAAAAAAGTTTCGCGGGTTGCACTTTTTCGAAAAAATAATAGGTTTAATAAGGAAATAAAAATTTTTCTTATTTTCGCGATAAAATGCTTGACAAAGGCATTGGAATCGACTACATTATATAGTCAATTGGGGGTATTGCGTATGTCGGTAAGACGGGTGCGAAATATTTTCAATAAGGAAAAAGGAATACAAAATGAATAAATTATTAGCAATAACAAGTGGTTTGTTGGCAGCGGGGAGCGCCGCAGCGGAGTTCGTGCCGCCAACATTGAGTGTCGATGGAAAGGTAGCGTTTGACACGGCGTATGTTTCGGAGGGCCGCCGCCAATTGGATCAGCATTTTGCGCCGAGCGCGGAAGTTGGGGTGCCTTTATTTGACAATGCCGGGGAGTTTTACGTCGGTTTGGACGCCTATTTAAAGGTAAATCACAAGAAAGGGAGTGACGTGGCGAGTGCGAACAAGGTGTCGCCGTACGTAGGGTTTTCCTATGACATCACGGACATTTTCACGCTCGATTTATGGTACACGCTCAACCGCCTGGGTTCGAAGCCGGAGATTAGGGATGTAGCCGGGCGTTATATCGCCTCGATATTTCCCGATCCGGCCAATAATGGTGCCGATGCCGTATCGAATCACGATGGCACGTTGACGCCTATCGCGGTGGGTCTTAATCCTTTTTATACAGACTTAGATAATGCGTATGCTGTTAATATGGCGACGGTACTTCAAGGCCTAAACTTGCAAAAATCGCCCATCGGGAAGCGGCAGAGCCATGAGATTTCCTTCGGAATTATGGCGGATGTGCTATGCGATCCGGCGCTCTATTTTTCCTACGATTTCACTCAGAAAAAAGCGAACGTCGAGGGAACAATCGGCCATACTTTCGATCTCGGATCCGTCGGTGCTAGCGGTTTTGCCATCGATTTGGGCGCGAAACTCGGCTACACGCACGTCAAAAAACCTTTTGGCATTGACAGTAAGACAAAAGTTTTACAAGTCTGGGAAGATAAAAGCGTGAATCCAGCCGTGCTTAAACACGAATTGGGCGAGCTGTTCAATAAGAAAAGTTGGGTTTACTTCGGGGCAAATGCCGACGTCGTTTACGCTTTCAATGAGCATGCGAAGGCGCGCGCCGGCGTCGCGTTTTCCTGCAATAGTGCGGGGAAAAATACCTGGGTCAACGACCTCAATCGGAAAAAACATAATATTTGGTTTTCTACGGGCCTGGAATTCTCGTTCTAGTTCCGCAACCATTTGTGAAATAAATCGCGGAGGTCGAAAGGCCTCCGTTCTTTGTGGGCGATGGGATTGATACGGCCTGAGTTTTGGGCTGGCGGAAACATTCTGCTTGCATGTTTTGGCTTTATTAATAACTCCGTTTCAATTTATGGAACCCCTCAATTTCACTCCGCGGTCGCAGCAGGTCCTCGTTTTAGCGCGCCAGGCCGCAGATCACATGCGCAACAATTATGTCGGCACGGAACACCTCCTCATCGGATTGATTGAGTTGGGGCAGGGGATTGCGGTCAATGTGCTCAAGAAGTTGAATGTGACGCTGGATGCCGTGAACGACCGGATTAGGAAGGCGCTCAAGGAGCAGATTCAGGACGAAAGCGCGAAGCCCTCGATGTTTTCCGAGAATATTCCCTTTACGCCGCGTGTAAAAAGAGTTTTAATTTTAGCGGCCAATGAGGCCCGCAGTTTTCAGCATCCGTACATCGGCACGGAGCATTTGTTGCTAGGGATATTGCGGGAAAAAGAGGGAATTGCGGCGAAGGTGCTGAACGAATTGGGGGTAGATGTGGAGCGTTGTCGGCAGGAAATTTTGGAGGAATTGGATCCCAATTTTGTGAGTTCGAGTTCGCCGGAAGCGGAGGATTTGAGCCCCGGAGAGCCTCCTCCGCCGCCGGAAGAGGATAATTCTCGCCCCGCTTCTAACCAAAAATTGACGGCGCTACGCGCATTTGGACGCGATTTGACGGCCCTCGCAAAGGAGGGTGCGCTGGATCCGGTGATCGGTCGGGCGAAGGAAATCGAGCGGGCGATCCAGGTTTTGTGCCGCCGCACGAAGAATAATCCGGCGCTGATCGGGGAAGCGGGCGTGGGGAAAACGGCCATTGCCGAGGGTCTCGCGCAGGCCATCGCCGACGAAAATGTCCCCGATGTTTTAATTGACAAAAAAATTATCGCCCTCGATTTGGCGCTGATGGTGGCCGGAACGAAGTATCGCGGGCAATTTGAGGAGCGGCTCAAGGCGGTGATGGACGAGATGAAGCGGGCGAAAAATGTGATTTTATTTTTGGATGAGCTGCATACGATTGTTGGCGCGGGGTCGTCGGAGGGGGCGATGGACGCGTCCAATATCCTCAAGCCGGCTCTGTCGCGCGGGGAAATCCAGTGCATCGGGGCGACGACGCTGGCGGAATATCGT
>JAISBJ010000058.1 GCA_031266235.1 Puniceicoccales bacterium
CTTTTGCGTGAGATTATGCGGGTAAAGATGGTAGCGGAGCGCAAAAGAATCGATGTAAACGATCAATTGGATCGCATCCGTCGCGCGCTCATGAAGTTGGAGGAAAAATATAATGTTGATCCGGAGCGATTGCTCGAAATTGTTAAAAATTTCCGCGAATCCATGAAGGAGGCCCACAAGGCAAAGCAGGAGATGGTGGAGGCAAATTTGCGCCTCGTAATCAGTATTGCGAAAAAATACACCAATCGCGGCTTAACTTTTTTAGATCTCATTCAGGAGGGCAATATGGGGCTAATGAAGGCGGTGGAGAAATTTGAGCATCGCCGTGGGTATAAATTTTCGACCTATGCGACCTGGTGGATTCGCCAGGCGATTACGCGATCCATAGCGGATCAGGCGCGAACGATTCGCATACCGGTCCACATGATAGAGGTACTCAACCGCGTGATGCAAATTCAGCGGCAATTACAGCAGGAACTGGGGCATGAAGCGACGGCGTAGGAAGTTTCGAAGGAGATGGATTTGCCGTTGGATCGGGTAAAGGCGATTATGAAGATGGCGCAGCAACCGATTTCGCTACAGAGTCCGGTAGGGGATAACGAGGATTCGACCTTTGGTGATTTTATCGAGGATAAATCGGCTGATAACCCCTATGATTTGACGGCCTACAGTTTATTGCGCGAGAAAATTGACGATGTTTTGGTGAGTTTAAGTGTGCGGGAGAAGGAAGTTTTGATGTTGCGTTTTGGGTTGAAGGACGGTTACAGCCGGACGCTGGAGGAAGTGGGGCAGATGTTTAAGGTAACGCGCGAGCGGATCCGTCAAATTGAAGCGAAGGCATTGCGGAAGATGCGGCATCCGACGCGAATTCGTCAGCTACATGGATTTTTTGAGGGCGAATTTACGACGGATGGGCCGGGCTTCGAAGATTTTATCCATTCCGTTTAATTCTTCTCCGCAAGGGGATATTTTATTGTAACGGAGCGATTATTTTTATTTTTTGGCATATAATTTTTCAAGAATTGTTTTGCGTCGCGGAAATTTTTAGTGAGGCTTTTCTTCGGCAATGAAAGTAAGTTTAAATTGGTTGAAGCGTTTTGTCGATCTCGCGGATACGTCGGAGGGCATCGGAGAGGCCTTCGTAAAGGTCGGTTTCGAGGTAGAATCGGTTACCCACAGGGGATTTGCGGAAAACGATTCGGTAGTGGTCGGTAAAATACTCGACTTTGAAAAGCATCCCGATGCGGATCACCTCAATATCTGCCGGGTCGACGTCGGCGATGGCGATATTCGACAAATTGTTTGTGGGGCAAAAAATTTTAAGGAGAGCGATTATGTTCCGGTGGCGCTACCGGGGGCCGTTTTGCCCGGCGCTATTAAAATAAAAAAATCGAAACTTCGCGGTGTAGAGTCGGATGGAATGATGTGTAGTAGCCACGAATTGGGCCTAGGCGACGATCATGCGGGCCTACTCATCCTAGAAAAAAACTATCCTCTGGGCATGAAAATTCACGATGTTTTTAGGGATAGCGATGTAATTTTTGATTTGGAATTGACGAGTAATCGCGGCGATGCGCTCAGTCACTGCGGCGTTGCACGGGAGCTCGCAGCCTGGTATGATTTACCCCTAAAGCCCATCTCCATACCGTCGATCGAAAAACATTTTCCCCAAAACACTCCGGGTGACGATTTAGCGATTCGCATTGAGTCCAAGGATTGTGAATTCTATTCGGCGATCGTTCTGAAAAATGTAAAAATCGGAGAAAGTGTACCCGAGATCCGCCGCGATTTGGAAGCGGTTGGCGTTGCCATTGTAAACAATGTTGTGGATATTACCAATTGGGTGATGCTGACCTATGGGCAGCCGCTCCACGCCTTCGATCGCGCAAAAGTGGGGAAGGAAATCATCATTCGTGGGGCTAAGAGTGATGAAAAAATTGCTACGCTCGACGGTAAGGTTCATGAGGTCGATGGAAAAATGTTATTAATTTGCGATGAAAATCATCCGTTGGCCATTGCGGGCGTAATCGGAGGAGAATCGACGAAAATAACGGAAACAACGGCGGAAATCGTGTTAGAGAGTGCCTGTTTTGTCGCCGATAGCGTGCGTAAAACCGCTAAAAAACTGGCCATTACCACGGATAGCGCCCATCGCTACGCGCGCCACGTCGATGGAGCTCAAACGGAAAGTTTTGGAAAAATTGCCGCCCAAATGCTCATGGATCTCTGTGGAGCGGAGTTGGCTGCGCCGCTCAAAAAAGTACCGGAACGGCCGCCATCTTTGGCGAAACAAATTAAACTGGATCCGAATTTTGTCCGGAAAATTTTAGGATTTCCGATTGCCGACGATACCATCGCGGACCTATTGACGCGCCTCCAATATGCGGTCGATCGCCGCGATCCCGGAGTATGGATTGTCGAATCGCCCTCCTACCGCTGGGAGGTGACGCGGCCCATCGATCTCGTCGAGGAATGTCTGCGGGTGTACGGCGTTCATCAAATTCCTGAAACGGCGGTCGTTGCAAAGGTAACGGATCGAGAATCGCTCCCCAGTGTAGAAAAGCGAAATTTAATGGCGCAATTTTTAGCGGACAACGGATTTAGCGAGTGCTATAATTACTCGTTGCGCCGCGAATCGGCCAATGCGCTGGCGGTATCCAATCCTTTACTCGATGACCAAACGCACCTGCGAACGTCGCTCATTCCCGGATTGATTGAGAATTTTCGACATAATTTGCAGAACGATAGTCGCTATGGAAAGTTTTTTGAGATCGGCCATGTGGTACAAAGATGGAGCGATTCCTTCGAGGAGCTCGTTGCCGTAGCGTTTTTAATCCCTACGGAATCCCGGGATATGCATTGGGACCGCTTCCGAGAGTCCACATTTTTCGATGCTAAAAATCTAATGCGCCAAATTTGGAGTCTGGCGAGCGACGAGGCCTTTGGCCCGCTAGAGACGTGTAAATTTTCCCCATTTGAAGAAGGATATTCCGCTAAAATCGGCGATCTAGGGACGCAATCCATGGAGGCATACGTCGGATTTTTGAATAGAGAAGTGGTAAAAATCTTCAAAATGCCGCTGATTGCCGGAGAAATGTTTATAAAAATCCCTTCCTGGGAGCGGAAAAATAAAAATAAAAAATACCAATCCTTTAGTTATTTCCCCGCGGCGAAGCGCGATATTTCGCTCATCGTCGATGGCGATTATCCGGCCCAAACGGTCGTCGATGGGGTCCAATCGATGGCGGAGGAAATTTCAAAAGGTATTTTTTCGAGTATCGAGATTGCTATTTTTGATATTTATCGAGGGGTAAAT
>JAISBJ010000041.1 GCA_031266235.1 Puniceicoccales bacterium
CTGCCGCTGCGTGCAATTGATTTCGAAGCTGGAGAAATTTATCTAATTTTTGCAATATTAAAATAAATTTTTTTACAAAAATGGGTTACCAACCGGGCGTGGAAAATTATTTTCCTGGGAAAATTTTGTCAATTTTTTGTAGCGCTGGAGCCAATTTTTCGATTTCCTCCGCGGTATTGTAGGGCGCGAGCGATAGGCGGACGGTGCCGTTCACGCCGAGGGCCTTCGTCAGCGGCTGCGCGCAGTGGTGCCCCGCCCGGACCGCAATCCCTTCGCTGTCCAAAATGCTCGCCACGTCGTGGGGATGCGCCCGCCTGTGGGTGAAAGAAATGATCCCCGCGCGACGGCTGCCGGGCTTCAAAATTTCGACGGACGCGTTGTCCCCGAGTATCTCGAGAACCCGTCTCTGGAGGCGCTCGCCGTGGGATTGTACCCCGTTCCAGTCAATTTTTTGCCAAAATTTTACCGCCGCTCCTAGCCCAGCGACACCGACGATGTTCGGCGTGCCCGCTTCAAAACGCGTGGGAATGCCGCGGAACGTGGCCGGCCGATCGAAGGAAACTTGCTCCGGAACCCCCCCGCCAACGTGGTAGGGTCGGAATCCTTCCAGCAGCTCCTCGCGCCCGTACAAAAATCCGATGCCCGTCGGCCCAAATGCCTTGTGCGCCGAAGTTACAAAAAAATCACAACCCGTCGCCCGTACGTCCAGCGGGCCGTGGCTCAGCGATTGGGCGCCGTCAACGATGAAAATCGCCCCCGCTGCATGGGCCATCTCCCCGATCCGCCGAAGGGGATTGATCGTCCCCAAAACATTGCCTATGTGCGCAACGGTGACAATTTTCGTGCGCCCCGATAGCTTGCGCCCAAAATCTTCCGCGTCGAAATCCCCGCTCTCCGCCATGTTGACGACCTTTATCGCCGCCCGTAGACGCTGCCACGGCAGGATATTCGCGTGGTGCTCCTGGACGAATAAAATGATTTCGTCGGCGGCCGTGAGCGACGTGTACTGTGCCGCTAGAAAATTGAGCCCCTCCGTCGTCCCCGAATTGAAAATAATTTCCTGCGGCCCGCGGGCATTCATCCATCGCGCAACCGCCCGGCGCGTCGATTCGTATGTGGCCTCCGCCTGCTCGCTAAGCCCGTAAATCCCGCGGTGGACATTCGCGTTACTCGTGCGCAGGTGCTCCGCCATGGCCGCGATCACGCACTCCGGCAACTGGGTCGTCGCCGCGTTGTCGAAGTAGATCAGCGGCTTGTCGAAGCGATTTTTGCTACCCAAAATCGGGAACTGTCGGCGGAATGTGTCGGCGTCAAAATCCATTTTTTCAAAAAAATCCTCCCAATTTCTTCCGCGCAAACGCGATCCTCGCCCCACCCCTACGCCACCGAGCTTTGAAATTTTTTTTGCCATTGTCAAGTATTTTTTTCGGCGTGGGAAAATTTATGATTTCAGTCGCGAAATGGCGGTTAATTTTTTAAGAAAAGCTGGAAAAATGGACACGCAAAAATCGTTTTTGGACGGCTATTTTTTTATCATTGTCAAGTATTTTTTTCGGCGTTGGAAAATTTGTGATTTTAGTTGCGAAATGGCGGTTAATTTTTTAAGAAAAATTGGAAAAATAGACACGTGAAAATCGTTTTTTGGCGGTTGTTTTTGGGAATAATCTCCACTTCTTACACCCACGATTGATAAGTTTTGCACCCGATGCAACGGAATTTAGTTGAAAAATTTTTGGGGAATTTATATCCTCCCCGCCATGGACTCGCCCCTATCCGAATCGCGCTATCGCCCCGGAGGTTTAGGGGAAATTTGGGTCATTTCGTGGCCGATGATCCTGGCGGCGATGTCGAATTACTTCATGACGCTGGTCGACCGCATCATCCTTTCCAAATATTCCGCCGAAGCATTCATCGCGGCGTCGGGCGCCCACTCCTTCTACTGGGCCAATACGCGGGCGATGATGGCTTTTATGATCATGACCGGCGTGTTCATTGGGCAATTCAATGGGGCGCGGAATTTTCGGCGGATTGGTCAGGTGACGTGGCAGGCGATTTTGGTGGCCTTCGCCTATTACATCGTCCTCATACCCTGCGCGCTCAACGCCAAGATTTTCCTCGCCGATACCATCGAAGACATCGGAGCGCCCTACCTGGCCATTATGCTGCTGTTTTTGCCGTTTAATTTAGCGGGGATTGGGGCGATTGGTTCTTTTTTTCTGGGGATCGGCCACACGCGGATTGTACCGATTGTGGTTTTGTTATCGAACGTTATCAACATTATTTTGGGGGTTTTTCTTATTTTTGGCTGGGGAAATCCGTTGGAGATGGGAGTTCTAGGGGCGCTGCAATCCTTTGGGCTGCCGTGGCGTTGGTTGGAGCCGATTTTGAGGGGATTGGAGGCGATTGGATTGGGGCGATTTCCGGCGATGGGGGCGCGTGGAGCGGCCTATGCGGCGGGGATTTCGCAGGTGGTTGCCTTTGTTATTTTTCTGTTTCATTTTTTACGAAAACCTTACCGCCACCGCTACCACACCCACATTTTGGTTTTATCCTTTGACGTGATGAAAAAATGTCTGCCCCTGGGGGTTCCCAACGCGGTCAATTCGATTTTAAATTCCGGGGGATTTGCGATTGTGCACCAGATTATTGCGAAAGTTTGTTCGGCGGAGGACCTATTTGCGTTTACGGTGGCGAATTCCATTTATCTTTTTTTCTGGTTTTTCGTCGACGGCCTTGGGAAGGGGATGTGTACGATTTGTGCGAATTACATTGGAAAAAATCAGATGCAGCCGGTTTTTGACGCGGCGCGCTCGGTGGTAAAATTTTTATTTATTTTTGCTGGCGTGACGGCGGTATTCATGCTCCTGCGGCCCCAGTGGATTTTCCATTTATTTTCCGATGGCGAGGTCAGTGAGCGGCTCTGCTGGGTACTTTTTGGGGCGTGGATAGCGCTGACGGCGGAAGCGTTTCGTGGGATATTGCAGAACATTTTGATTTCCGGTGGCGACGTACGCTTTACAGTTCTTTCAAACATTAGTTGCTTTTGGCTGATTGCATTTTTACCAATTTTTCTATTTGTTTACATTTTGCGCTGGGGCGGAGCGCTGATGTGTTGGCAATTTTTTGCGCTGGACTCCTGCGTGCGGATTATTTCGGACTCGCTGCGTTTTACTTCGGAGGCGTGGTGGCGGAAGGCGGTGCGGACGGCGCAATTTTCGCGGGACGCTCCGATGAATTTACCGGATCAGAGTCCGCGGTGAATAATTTTTACGAGTTATTTAAAATTTTTTCAAGAATCGCTGCGTCAAAACAGTTGACAGGCGGTGTAATGGCGCAATATGATGGCGAAAATTATGCGGAGGAAAGTGATTTTAGGAGTGTTGCTACTGGGTTCGTCGGCGTGGGCGAAGGCACCGCAGAGGGACGTGCTGGGCGAGTTAGAAGCCAAAGTAAATACTCTGGCCAGCGAGGTAAAAAATTTGTCAGCAACAAGTGAACGGCTGCAGCGGGACGTGGATGTGTTGAAATTGAATGCCGCGGCGATGGGCGAGGAGCAGAGGTCAGAGGTTGAAAAAATTGCGGAAAAAGTGATCCAAACGAAGGATTTCCCGCGCTCCATTGACCAGCAGGTGAACGCGTTATCGTCGGCGTTTTCGAAGGAAATAAATGGGCTTGCGGAGAAATTTCAGGGCGCTTGGAGCCACGTCACGGCCGCGGTGGACGCGCAGCAAAAAATTGTCAATATGTTACCCAACGCGCCCGCGGAACAGCCCGGCGGGGTCGCCTACGAAGTCAAGGCGGGGGAGACGTTGGAGGGCATCGCCGCGCAGCATGGAGTAACGCGGGAAGCGCTCCTAAAATCGAATTTTATTGCCGACGAAAATCACCTGCAAGCGGGCCAAATGATCTTTATTCCCAAGGAAAAATGATGCATGGCTGAGGGGAAAAAGTTGAGATTGGGACGCGGTTTGGAGCATCTGATTGCGAAGGGAATGGCTGCGTCGGAGGGCGATGGAAGGGCCTTTGCGAAAGAAAATTTCCCAGAATATTTCCAGGAAAATAATGGCTGAGGGGAAAAAGTTGAGGTTGGGACGCGGTCTGGAGCATCTGATTGCGAAGGGAATGGCTGCGTCGGAGGGCGATGGAAGGGCCTTTGCGAGAGAAAATTTCCCAGAATTGTGCTGTGAATTGCGGGAGTTGCCTATGGCGTGCCTGGTCCCCAATGCGAAGCAGGCGCGGCGGACGTTCGACGAAGCGGCTCTGCGGGAATTGGCCGACAGCATCGCCGCCGAGGGCCTCCTGCAGCCGATTATCGTTTGTCCGGCGTCGGATGGACGTTTTTCGATTGTGGCTGGCGAGCGGCGTTTTCGGGCCATGCGAATGCTGGGGAAGCCGTCGATCGCGGCGAAAATTATCGACGCCGATGAATCGGATTGCGCCATTATTTCCCTCGTGGAAAATTTGCAGCGGGAGTCGCTCAACCCCGTCGAGGAGGCTGCCGGATTTTTACGTTTAATTGACGAATTCGGGCTGACGCAGGAACAAATCGCGCAGAAAGTCGGGAAGGCGCGCGCGACGGTCGCCAACGCGTTGCGTTTGTTGCATTTGGAAAAGGAGGTGCTCGGTTGTTTGGAAGCGGGGAAAATTACCGTTGGGCATGCGAAAATTTTGCTGGGCGTCGAGGCTGCGGAGGCGCGGCTACTGCTGCTGCGGAAGATCATCGAGGGCGATCTCAATGTGCGCCAGACGGAGCGGCAGGCCCATATTTTGAAGTCCGAGAAGCCCCTGCCCATGCCGTCCAATCCCCGCGAATTGAGCGAATCTTTGATGAAAATTGAGAGGCAAATCGCCAGGCAACTCGCCGCGAATGTTTCCCTCCAGCATAGTTCGTCCCGCGGGAAAATTATCATCGAATATGGCGATGAGCGGGAATTATTGCGCATCGTCCAGTCCATGGGCATTGAATAAATGTTGAAAATTATGGGAAAATTTAAGAATTTTTGTTATTATTTTTACCGCATCGGCATTCGATTTTTACTCATCGGCGTGCCTATTTTTTTGATACATTTAATTATCGCCCTAGTGGTCAATGCTTGTCGCGGGCGTAGGCTGGGCGAGTCGCGGTAGTTTGTGAAATTTTTATAAAAATTTTTTTTCGGCGCCAAAGGCACTGCCAGGCGTGGCAAAAGCTCAAGGCTCTGCCTTGTAAAACATGGAATTTTATTCCATGTTTTGCGCGGTTCCCGCGCAGCTTTTGCCACGCCGTCGCCGAGCGCATGATTGTAAATTTTCCGCGAATAAAAATGGCCATTAATTTAAATTGACAACTATTTGCGGGGAGCTATGGACATTTCGGTGGATGCGTTGGAAAAATTATTGGCGGGCATTGATACGGTAGTGGGCAAGGAGTCGCTGGTGGAGCGGCTGGCGCAGAAAAAAATATTGAAAGTAAAACTTGGGGTCGATCCGACGCGCCCCGATTTGACCTTTGGCCACATGGTCGTTTTCAATAAGCTGCGCCAATTCCAGGATCTGGGCCACGAAGCGATTTTACTGATCGGGGACCACACGGCGACGATTGGCGACCCCTCGGGGCGTTCGGCGATGCGTCCGGTGCTCACGGCGGAGGAAGTGGAGCGCAACGCGCAAACCTATCTCGAGCAGGCGTTCAAGGTGATTGATCCGGAGCGGACGACGCTGCGCCGCAATAGCGAGTGGTTCCGGAAAATGTCCTTCGACGACATGCTGGTCATAGCGCGGAAAATGACGGTGGCGCGCATGTTGGAGCGGGATGATTTTGCCAAGCGCTACCGGGAGGAGGAGCCCATTTCGATCGTGGAATTTTTATATCCGCTGATGCAGGGTTACGACTCGGTCATGTTGGGAGCGGACGTGGAGCTCGGGGGGACGGACCAATTTTTCAACCTGTTGGTCGGGCGTGCATTACAAAAAGATTATGGGCAGCCGGAGCAAATTGTCATAACGATGCCGCTTCTGGTTGGGCTCGACGGCAAGCGCAAGATGTCAAAAAGTTACGATAATTACATTTCTTTTAATCATTCGCCGCGGGACATGTTTGGGCGGATTATGTCGATTACGGACGACGCGATGTGGACCTATTTCAAGCTGTTGCTGGAGTACGCCGACGGGGAGCTCGAGGCGTTGCGGGAGCGGCACCCGATGGAGGCCAAGAAATCGCTGGCGAAGTCACTGGTGGAGCGGTTTTTTGGGGGGACCGTTGCCGGCGAGGAGTTGGCGTATTTTGAGTCCGTATTTTCCGATCGGGAGGTCCCGGAGCACATGTCGGAGTTCCCGCTGGAGGCCATTGGAGCGGGGCCGGTGGCGCTCGTCGACGCGCTTCATCACACGCAATTTTGGGGCAGTCGCAATGAAATTCGGCGGCTTATCGAGCAGGGCGCGGTAAAAATTAATGGAAAAATTGAGGAAGATTTTAAATTTTGTTTACAATCGGATCGCTGTCCCTACGTCATTCAGGCGGGGAAAAAGATTTTTTTTAGAATAATATAGCACAAATTTTTTATTTTTTTGCGCGGGGAAAATTTTTTTTTGAAGAATTTTTTGTGTGGAAAATTGAGGTTTTACGGACGGTTCGAGCCGGTTTCTTGTGTTATTCACTGCCGATAAAAAAAATTCAAAAAATTTTTTCAAAAAAGATTGACATTCGTGTAGCGCTTATTTAACTGGAGTGAAATTTATGGTAAAAAAATATTGGACATTGTTAGGGGCCGCCGGGATATCGTTTTCTTGGAGCGGCGTTGTGGAAGCTGCGGCGGATGCGTTAGAAGAAAGGCGCGCGAGTCATTTTGGCGGAACATGGTTGGATAGGTTTGACGCTTTGCCACCTTGTGTGCAAGCCAGTATTGAAAATTTGTGTCAACAATGTAACGGGCCAGATTTGTCAGCGGCCCAGAGATTTGTGGAGAGCTTTTTGCCAATGTTTCAGCAGCTTTTACCGCGTTACGGGCGGTACGAATTGATTGGGATATGGTGGGAAATGATTGCCAAAACCATTCGCCGCTTTCCTGTCATCTGGGAAAATCCTGCCACGCAAGCGCTTATAAATGGGATTGATGCTGCATTTCAAGGCGTAGAAGAATTTGTTGCCATTGAGTCTGGGCCTTCGGCCTTTGAAAGGGAATTTCCCATACACGCTATTGCCTTGCGGTGGGCAGTAAACGCGAATGATAGGGCTATATTGAAGACTGCTTCTCGAGATTTTCTAGTCGCGCGGCCTCTCTACGTCCTTCCAGAGGGCGGTCTACGCGATTCGCTGGGGATGTCGGCTTGGCTGACTCAATTGGTAAGGGAAGCGAGGAAAAGTGGGCTTATGGACGAAGAATTGGAAGATCTTTTTCGGGCGATTCTAAAGGCATATTCTCTTTGCGAGATTATGGAGAGGGAGTGATCTTTGGCTCAAAAGAATTTTCCTCGGACCCAGGATTTGTGAAATTTATATCAAAAAAACTCAGATAATGAGTTTATTGAGTGAATAGCTAATAAAATTTATGTATAAGTAAAGAAAAAATGTATTTTGGGACGGAGTAATTTTTGCTTAAAAAATTTTTGATAGCAGTTCCAAATCCTGCTGGGCGGTGATTTTTAAATTAGGGCGATTATTTTCTAGAATTTTGATAGTCCCTGAGAAGACGGATGAGTCGTCGGTAAAATGCCGCTGCGAATGGATGGCCGCGCTGTAATCCCTGAAAATGGCTGGGAAATAAAACGCCTGCGGGGTTTCCAAAGCCCAAAGCGCGTCGCGCCGGAGGTACTGCCGCTGTTGCGCCGAAATGGTAAGCGGCGGCTGGGTCGTGACAGAATTTTTACGATCGGTTTCGGGATCATTTTCTGCCGTGGCAGCGATGGTCGTATCGGTCGCGCGATGTCCGAGGACAACCCCCCATTTCGGCGATAGTAGCGCATCGATGGCCGAAATTTGTTTCGCGGTGATCATTGGCCGCGCCCCGTCGTGGATGAAAACAAAAGCATCCGCTCGGAGTCGCCTGTGAACGAATTCCAGCGCATTGAACACGGAAAACATCCGCTCCGATCCACCCGCAATCCACGAAATTTTCGCCAGATCCCCAGCAGAATAATTTTTTTTGACAAAATTTTCAAATATTTTTTTCTGGGATGCATCGCGGTAAACCAGGAGATGGCGATTAAAATTTTCCGCTTGACAAAATGCTTCCAAAGCATAAAATATAAGCGGTTGCCCGTGCACCGACGCCAAACATTTATCGCTTCCGCCGAACCGTTGCGACTGGCCAGCCATTAGTATAATCGCGTAACGCTGCATCGCCGGAGTTAATTAACGCCGTTTTTGGCGCAGGATAGCGGCGATGAATGACGCAAAAAGTGGATGGGCCTGCCGCGGCTTCGACTGAAATTCCGGGTGAAATTGCACCCCCATAAACCACGGGTGATCCTGCAGCTCGATGATCTCCACCAGGTTTAAATCGGAATTGATCCCCGAAATGATCATGCCGTGGCGCTCAAAAATTTCGCGGTAATCATTGTTAAATTCGTAGCGATGGCGGTGGCGCTCGTTGACGTAGGTGCTGCCGTAAGCCTCGTAGGCCTTCGTGTGTGGTACCAATTTGCACGGATAACTCCCCAGGCGCATTGTCCCGCCCTTTTTCGTGACGTTGACTTGATCGAGCATCATCCGGATCACCGGGTGCGCCGTCTCCGGAACCATTTCCGTGCTGTTGGCGTCGGCGTAGGCGAGGACGTGGCGAGCGAATTCGATGGCCGCAATCTGCATCCCCAGGCATAGCCCAAAATAGGGGATCCGGTGCTCCCGCGCGAACTTTGCCGCTAAAATTTTCCCTTCCACGCCGCGGTTCCCAAACCCCCCCGGCAAAAGGATGCCGTCGATGGAACTGAACATCTCGTCGACGTCGCTGAGCTGCTCCAATTCCTCCGCGTCAATGACCTCCACGTTCACCTTGCAATCGTTCTCAACCCCGCTGTGCGCAATCGCCTCGTACACCGATTTGTAAGCGTCTTTTACATCCAGGTACTTCGCCACGAGCCCAACCGTACACTCATTTTTGGGAAATTTGATCTTCTCAACGACGTTTTCCCAGGGTAAAATCTCGCAGGTCGACGTCTGGAGACCCAATTTTTGGCAGACGATGTCGTCGAGTTTTTCGAAATGTAAAAATAATGGGAGCTCGTAAATCGATACCTTCAGGTCCAGCTCCTCGATCACCGATTTTACGGGAACATTACAAAACAAACTGATTTTTTGCCGCATATCGTCGGAAATGGGGATCTCCGTGCGGCAGATAATAATGTCCGGTTGGATGCCGATCTCCCGCAGCTTGGCGACGCTTTGTTGGGTCGGTTTGGTTTTTAATTCGCCGGCCGCCTTGAGGAACGGAATCAGCGTCACGTGCACAAAAAGGACGTTCTCGTGCTCCAATTCGAGGGCGAGTTGGCGCAGCGCTTCCAAAAACGGTAGGCCCTCGATGTCCCCCGTCGTCCCCCCGATTTCCGTGATCACGACGTCGGCGTCCTCCCCAGCCGCGTAAATCCGGCCCTTGATTTCGTTGGTGACGTGGGGGATCACCTGCACTGTCTTGCCCAAATAATCGCCGTTGCGCTCCTTCTGGAGCACCGATTCGTAAATTTGCCCCGAAGTGAGCGTGTTTTTTTTTGACAAAACCGACGACGTAAAGCGCTCGTAGTGGCCGAGATCGAGATCCGTTTCCGTGCCGTCCTGGAGGACGTAGACTTCGCCGTGCTGCGAAGGATTCATGGTCCCCGGATCGATGTTCAGGTAGGGATCGAATTTTTGCAGGCACACCCGCAGGCCGCGACACTCCAAAAGCGCCCCCAGCGACCCCGCCGTCAATCCCTTGCCCAGCGACGAAACGACGCCCCCCGTGATGAATATGTACCTCATTGGGTCTAGAAATAAATGAACGCTCCCCGGCTACAAGAATAAAAATGGCGCCCGATAGCGGAGCGCCAATTGTAAGCTCCTGTCGCTGCGAGATTATTGGCGTTTAATTTACAACTAATTGACAAATTTTGAAAATTAAATAGCATAAGGATACTAT
>JAISBJ010000002.1 GCA_031266235.1 Puniceicoccales bacterium
CGATCGCTTCTCCGTTAACCAACAAATCCATTTTCACTAAATCCGACGTCCGATAGTCGGCCAATTCGTAGTCCATCGAGCCGTACCCCTTCGTTATACTTTTCAGGCGGTCGTTGAAATCCACCAAAATTTCGTTCAGCGGCAACTCGCAACACAGCATCACCCGCTGCGCATCCACCGTATCCGTCCGCAGACACGCCCCGCGCTTCTCGGAAATGAGCATCAGCATATCGCCAATGGCACCGTTGGGGATGTGGATCATCGCGCGGATCATCGGCTCCTGAACGTAATCGATGGAGGAGGGGTCCGGCAGGTGGAGCGGATTGTCGACCAACAATTCTGCGCCATCGGTCCTCTTCACCCGGTACACCACGCTCGGATAGGTCGAAATGACGTCCAGATCGTACTCTCGCCGAATGCGCTCCTGCACAATTTCCATGTGGAGTAGCCCCAAAAATCCGCAGCGGAACCCAAATCCCAGCGCCGTCGAATTCTCCGACTGATACACCAGCGCCGAATCATTTAACTGCAACCGCGCCAGCGCCGCCTTCAATTTCTCGTAATCAGGCGTATCGATGGGATAAATGCCGCTAAAAACCATCGGACGTACCTCCTTGTACCCCGGTAGCATCTCCCTCGCTGGATCCGTAAAATGGGTAATTGTGTCGCCGATTTTGATCTCCGAGACATTTTTGATGTTGGTCACGATAAATCCGACCTGCCCCGCCGCTAGCGCCCCCGTCGAAACCATCTGCGGCGAAAATATCCCCACGTCCTTGATCTGAATCCGCTGCCCCGTCCCCATCAGCAGCATCTCATCGCCCGTCTCCACCGCCCCGGAAAATACCCGAATGTAGCAAATGACCCCCTGGTAGGCGTCGAAAACGGAGTCGAAAACGAGGCAGCGAGTCCGAGTATAATCCGCGCCGCGCGGCCCAGGTATGCGCTCCACCACCGCCTCCAAAATCGCTCCAATGCCCAATCCCGACTTCGCACTCGCCCGCAACGCCTCCTCCCGCGGTATGGCTAAAATGTCTTCCAGCTGCGCCAAAACGACATCCGGCTGCGCGCTCTGCAGATCGATTTTGTTTAAAACGGGGATGATCACCATTCGTTGCGCAATCGCCAGATGGGCATTGGCGACCGTCTGCGCTTCGACCCCCTGCGACGCGTCAATCAGCAGTAGCGCCCCCTCGCAAGCGGCAATACTCCGCGAAACTTCGTAGGAAAAATCGACGTGGCCGGGCGTGTCAATCAAATTGAGCAAAAATTCCTCGCCGTCCGAACGCTTCCATCGCATCGAAACCGGATGGCACTTGATCGTAATCCCACGCTCCCGCTCCAAATCCATCGAGTCCAATAGCTGGTCCTGCATCTTTCGCTTCTGCACCGTGTGTGTCAATTCCAACAAACGATCCGATAGCGTCGTTTTACCGTGGTCGATGTGCGCGATGATGCAAAAATTGCGGATCTTTTCCAATGAACTCATGGGCCCAGAATGGTGAGGCTCCATCCGTTGGCAACGCTAAAGGGCGGGGAAATGTTTGGATATTTTTAAAATTTGTAAATTTTTAATTTATTTTTTCCGTGCAAATAAATACGGCTTTCGAATGGCCTAAAACTGTCTGAGAATAAGTCGCCCCCACTTCGGGGGAAAATTTTGGGGCAAAAGCTGCGCGCAAAGGCATGGAGCTTTGCTCCATGCCTTACAAGGAGCCTTTGGCTCCTTGAGCTTTTGCCCCAAGAGCCACAAGAAATACAAAAAATAAAAAAATTGCTAAAAATCAACTACAATTTTGATAAATTCAGCCACGGCCGTTGCGCTTCATAAATTCCTCAATAAATTTCGTCGTCACCTTACCGGCGCGGAAATCGAGGTCCGACATAATGGCTTTAGTAAAGGGAATAGTGGTGGAAACACCGCGGATGATGTATTCTCCGAGGGCACGGTTCATGCGATTCATGGCGACGTCGCGGGTACTGCCCGTTGCAATCAATTTAGCGATCATACTGTCGTAGTACTGGGGGATTTTATAGCCGCCGTAGGCGTGGCTATCGACGCGAACGCCGTTGCCGCCCGGGGCGTAGTAGAGGATAATTTCGCCGGGACACGGAGTAAAATTATGGTCTGGGTCTTCCGCATTGACGCGGCATTCGATGGCATGCTTTGTAAATTTTACATGTTTTTGATCAAACGGAATTTTTTCTCCGGCGGCGATGCGCAATTGCAGATCGATGAGATCGACGCCCGTCGCTTCTTCGGTGACGCCGTGTTCGACCTGGATCCGCGTATTCATCTCCATGAAGTAAAAATCGCCGCTTTTATCGACCAAAAATTCAACGGTACCTGCATTTTCGTAGCCACAGCGCTTGGCGAGTCGCACGGCGGCGTCACCCATTTTAGTGCGCAAGCTGGCGTCCAAAAACCCCGACGGCGCCTCTTCGATGACCTTCTGGTAGCGCCGCTGGACCGAGCAATCGCGTTCGCCCAGGTGCAGTATTTTACCGTGTTTATCGGCGATAATTTGGATTTCGATGTGGCGCGGCTCCTCGACAAATTTCTCGATGTAGACCGCTCCGTTGCCGAAATTTTTCTCCGCTTCGGCGCGTGCGACATTAAATTCTTTGCTAAACGACACCGAATTGTGGACTAGCCGCATCCCCTTCCCTCCACCGCCGGCAACGGCCTTGATAATCACGGGGAAGCCGATGGTTTCCGCCACTTTTAGGCCCTCATTTTCGTGTTCGACGACGCCATCGCTGCCGGGGACGATGGGGACTTTAGCTTTCCTGGCCATCTCCTTCGCGCGCGCCTTATCGCCCATCTGGCGGATGACTTCCGGGCGCGGACCGATAAAATTAATTTTACAATCGGCGCACTGTTCCGCAAAGGTCGCGTTCTCCGACAAAAACCCGTAGCCCGGATGGATCGCGTCCACATTGCCGAGTTCCGCCGCGCTGAAGATGCGATCGGCGCGCAAATAACTTTCGGACGCCGGCGCCCGACCGATACAAATCGCCTCGTCGGCCAGCTGGACGTGTAACGACTGCTCATCGGCCTCGGAGTAGACGGCGAGGGTTTTTATGCCCCATTCGCGGCACGTCCGCATAATCCGCAACGCGATTTCCCCGCGATTAGCAATCAAAATTTTGTCAAACATTTAGCAAATTTCCACTCTAAACAGCGGCTGCCCGAATTCCACAGGTTGGCCACTTTTTACTAAAATTTCGCGTATCGTTCCCGCGACATCGCTCTGGATCTCGTTCATGACCTTCATTGCCTCTAAAATGCAAATCGGCTGATCCTTTTCGACCATCGAGCCCACGTGTACAAACGCATCGCTTTCCGGCGACGGCGCCGCGTAAAAAGTCCCCACCATCGGCGATTTAATCACGTGAAAATGGTCGCAGGGTGTCGTTTGCACAGGCACGTCCGACGGCACCGGGAAATTGGAAACACGCGGCTGAAGGGCATACATCTCCGGTATCACCGGCGACGGCGCATTCTTCCGCAAAATCACCTTCGTCGAACCATCCGCAATCTCGATTTCCGAGAGATTCGCACGCTCCATGACAGCGATTAATTCATCGATGAGTTCCCTAATATCATTTTTTTCCAAAGCATTTCCTCCGATTGCCGCATTTATTATTGACTAAATACTTTTTTTAGTCAATGAAAATTGTAAATGCAAAACTTGCAACAGAAAAGTGAAATTTTGTGCCATCCCGCTACTGCTGATGAAGGAATGGTTGGAAATTTAGGGAGTGCGGTATGTGTTGGAGAGGCGGGTTGCAGCCGCGGAGTGGCGCGGAAAACGCTGCTTTGGGACGGTGCGCGCTATTTGTTTCAGGGGGCTTTGGACGAGGAATTTCGGACGGTTTTGCTCCTGATGGCGATCCGGATGTTCGACGTACCGGCGCATTTTCGCATAATTTTGACTTCCATTGGTTTTCTGAGCCTGATTTTTACGCCGCTCACGCAGCAATTGGCAAGCCGTTCCCGCTGGAATAACATGCAGGTTTCGGCGCTTTATTTCGCGCTGATGGGGGTAGCGTTTTTGGGGGCGGCGTTTGCGACGTCGTGGGCGATATTTTTCTTTTTTGTGGCGGTGGCCCGGATTTGCGACAAGCAGCAAATTCCGCTAATGCTCAGTGTTTATGCGGATAATTACGCCCGGAGGGAGCGTGGATTTCGGGTCGGTACGGCGCTAGCGTGCATGCCGATTGGGGGGATTATTTTTTCGCAATTCGCGGGATATTTCCTTGACAAAAACCCAAATCATTTTTGCTATTTGGCGCTTTTGGCAAGTTTTTTAGCGTTGGGATGCGCGCTGTGTTTTTTAAAAATTCCGGCCCGAAAGGTCGTTGCGGAAGACTATCCGTCGCTTTGGGATAATTTCAAACTGCTGGCCAAGGACCGCCTCTTTACTTGGATTTTACTTTTTTACTCTTTTGTAGCGATTGCCAATCAGATGACGCTGCCGTTGCGGGTGGAATATTTGGCGAATCATAAACGCAGTCTTGACATTTCCTACGGAACAATTTTAGCGATTTTTGCGGTCATTCAGCCGCTAGCAGGCGTACTCAGCGGGCCGCTTTGGGGGAAACTTTACGACCGCGTCAGCCTCGTAACGATGCGCCAATGCGTGACGGCTTGTTTTTTGGTCGGGATTCCGCTATTTTTCGCGACGGACGACATCAACATGATCTATTTGGCGAGCATTTTACTGGGAATTGGCCGCAGTGGCGGTGTCATTTTTTGGAGTCTTTGGGTCGCGGGCGTTGCGCCCAGGCGTGAGCTCGGTGAATACATGAGTGTGAACACGGCGGTGATGGGTTTGCGCGACGCTTTGACACCGATTTTGGGCTATTTTCTTATGATTTATGCGGGGCCAATGGCCGTTGGCGTGACCGCTTTTTTACTGCTCGTGCTTTCTATGTTGGGCTTTGAGTTCATCCACGGCCGCTCGGCTTATCGGGAGCGGATGGCGGCCGCCGGTCAATAATAACGGAAAAATTTGTAAATTCACAAAAAACAACAAAAAAAGCTTGACATAAAAAAGAAATCGTATGAAGTTGTACTTCAATGAATATGAAATTGTTAAAATTTATCATTTTTTCTGGCGAAAGATTATTTCCTGCGAATCCCGTGAAAATTTTTACTGCACATTTTAGAGATTGGCTGGCAATGCCTCTACGCCTCTAGTTTTTTTACAATTACGGCAGAATTGGTCCCCAGCATTCCGAAAGATGTATTGAGTATAGTTTTCACTTTGCTGATATGTTTTGCTTCGCCGATAACGAGGTTATTCAGTGCGCACTTTGGATCGAGGTCGTCGATGTTAATCGTCGGGTGGACGTAGTCGTCGGTAAACGCCGGTAAATTGCCTGCCAATTCCAATGCCCCGGCGGCGCCCATAGTGTGGCCGATGAAACTTTTTGTGTTGTTGATGTGTGTCCTCTGCGAATGCCCAAAAACATCGCGAATTGCTTCACACTCGATCGCATCACCCATGGGCGTCGATGT
>JAISBJ010000042.1 GCA_031266235.1 Puniceicoccales bacterium
GGAATGTTCGACAAATTCCTTGGGATTTTTATTATTCGCAATATTTTCACCAAAAGTGCGGTTGCGACTCCACGACCCCGAACACGTCGCCAGTAAATCCCCTAGGCCACTCGGCCCGCCAAAGGTCGCTTCCTTCGCCCCCAAAGCCCGCCCGAGCCGCACCATCTCCCCTAAACACGCGGCGACGTAGGAACACTTCGCGTTGTCGCCCAGGCGTAGGCCGTCCACAATCCCCGCTCCTATGGCGTAAATGTTCTTCAAACACCCGCCCAACTCCACGCCAATGACGTCGTCGGCATACTCCACGGCCATGTTTTTAAAGGAAATGGGAATATTTTTACAACAATTATCGGCGGAAGCGAGGACGAGTTTCGTGGGCAATCCGAGGGCGACTTCGCGGGCGTAGGACGGCCCCGAAAGCACTCCGAAAGGATTGTTGGGGAAATGGCGGCCGATGAACCTACTGGGCGGCTTCCAGGTCGACCCGGGCAGCCCCTTGCAAAAGGAAAAAATGGGTATGGACGAATCCAGGGTTTTAATGTGGGTGCAGACGTCGTCGATGGCGCTTGACGGGCAGATTAAAAAGACGGCGCCGCAGGACTCCAGCGAAGTATACTCGGGCGTTGCGCGGATATTTTCCGGGATTTTGATTCCCGGGAAAAACGTTAAATTTTCGTGATGGGCATTGATTTCGTCGGCATCCTGCTGCGACTTAGTCACCAAAGTCACGGCGTGTCCCGCTCCAAAACTACTCAGAGCGACGGCCGTCCCCCACGCTCCCGCGCCAATGATCGAGATTTCCACGGGCGTCATTTAAAATCATATAAAAATAAAAGTCAATGGAATGTTTGCATTGATTGAAATGATTTCAAGGTTTTCTCGTTTGGTTTTATTGTGGGATAAATGCGTCGGGCCAGGCGAAAATATGGACGTGTTTTGCCAAATTTTTCCCCGCCAAAAATTATCAATCGACCGCGGTATTTTGGTCCGCCCGAATTTTTTCAACCATGTCCGCCACCGTAAAACGAAACATTTTTTTTAAATCATTTTCGCAAGAAGCGTGGGAGATAAATGCATCGGGCCAGGCGAAAATGTGGATGTGTTTCGCCAAGTTTTTCCCCGCTAAAAATTCCACCGCAGCACTGCCAAAACCCCCGGATTTTACGTGATCTTCGATGGTGTAAATGAAACGGTGGCGCCGGGCACAGGCCGCAAGCATGGCGCCGTCGAGCGGCTTTACGAACCGCGCGTTGACCACGGTGAAGGACAGCTGCGGCAACCGCCGGGCGATTTCGAGGGCCGCGCCCACCTTCTCCCCGAGCGCTATGAGACAAATATCCGTTCCGCGGGCGATAATTTCGCTCCGGCCCAGTTGAATTTCGGCGGGCGTAGCAAGCTGATGATTATTATCGCTACTACCGCCATTAGCAAAAATATCCGTTTCGCGGGCGATAATTTCACTCCGGCCCAGCTGAATTTCGACGGACGTAGCGGGCTGATTATTATTATTATCGCTAATATCACCATTAGCAAAAATATCTATTTCTCGGGCGATAATTTCGCTCTGGCCCAGCTGAATTCCGGCGGGCGTAGCGGGCTGATTATTGTTATTATCGCTACTATTACCAGCAAAAATATCCGTTTCGTGGGCGATAGTTTCGCTCCGGCCCAGCTGAATCTCGGCGAATTCACTCCGGCTCAACTGAATTTCGGCAGGCGCAGCGGGCTGATTATTGTTATTATCGCTAATATCACCATTAGCAAAAGTATCCGTTCCGCGGGCGATAACTTCACTGCGGCCCGGCTGAATTTCGGCGGATGTAGTGGACCGATTATTATTATTATCGCTAATACCACCATTAGTAAAAATATCCGTTCCGCGGGCGATAACTTCGCTCTGGCCCAGTTGAATCTCGGCGGGCGCAGCGGGCTGATTATTATTATTATCGCTAATATCACCATTAGCAAAAATATCCGTTTCGCGCGGATAGCGAATGCAACAGGGGGCGTTGAAAGTGACGGCGGCTTCGAGCATCGCGCCCAATTCCCGGGGATCTTTGGGCTGCATCACGATCAGACCAGGTATGGCGCGTAAAAACGCAATGTCGAATAAACCGTGGTGCGTCGGCCCGTCGCTCGCACATAGCCCCGCCCGATCAATCCCAATAATTATCGGTAAATTTTGTAAAGCAATGTCGTGAAAAATTTGATCAAAAGCGCGCTGCAAAAACGTGGAATAAATCGCGCAGACCGGCAATAATCCCGCCTTCGAAAGTCCCGCCGCAAACGTAATGGCGTGGCCCTCAGCGATCCCTACGTCGAAAAAACGCCCGGGATATCGCTCCCGAAAAAGCGCTAGCCCCGTTCCATCTGCCATCGCCGCAGTAATGGCCATAATTTTTGGATTTCGCTCCGCCAGTTGGCAAACTTTCTCTCCGAATGCCGCCGAATAACTCACCCTCCTTTGCCCAGAAATCGAGATTCCGTGCGTTTTCTCGGGACAACTTTCGGAGCGGGGATCGCCACGGCCCTTCTGCGTTTTAACGTGCAGTAACATGGGCCGCCGCTGCTCCTTGCAAAATTGTAAATTTTCTATCAATTCCGCCACATTGTGGCCGTCGACGGGCCCAATGTACTTCAATCCGTGGTGCTCGAAAAATGACGACGGCAGCAGCAGCGCCTTGGCCGCCCCCTTGAGCGCCGATAGCCACCCCACAACATATCGCCCCAATGGCCCCCTTGTTGCATATTTTTTTAAAAAATTTTTGACATTATTGTAAAAACAATAGCGACTGATGCCGTTCAAATACTTCGCGATGGATCCGACGTTCTCGGAAATCGCGTAGCCGTTGTCGTTGAGGACGATAATTAGCCGATTTTTTCCGATATTATTGAGGGCTTCGAGGGTCAGGCCGTTCGTCAGTGACGCGTCGCCGATAACCGCAATCACGTGGTAATCCTGCCCCAATTGATCCCGCGCAACCGCCATACCCAGCGCACTCGACAACGCCGTCCCCGCATGCCCACAAAAAAATATGTCGTGGGGACTCTCCCGCGGCGACGTAAACCCCGACAGCCCGTGGGTCGCCCTCAGCGTCGAAAATTTGTGGCCGCGGCCTGTGAGAATCTTGTGGGCGTAACACTGGTGAGATACGTCGAAAATGATCTTGTCCTGCGGCGAACGGAATACCCGGTGCAGCGCCATGGACAGCTCCACGACCCCTAAATTCGACGCCAAATGCCCCCCATTTTGCCGAGTCGCCTCCAAAATTATGTCCCGGATCTTTTGGGCCGTTGCTCCGTCACTTGTGGCACTCGCTGTAGACACCGCTTATTAGGAAAATATTTTTTGACGCAAAATAAAGCACTTATTTTACTCCAAAACAGGATGCGCGATGCTCGCCCCACCCTCTGCTTTTTAGCCTTGGAAGTTTTTTTGCCATTGTCAAGCTTTTTTTTGCACTATTTTTGCATTATTTTTCGGCCGCTCGGGCGATGGCCGCGAAATCCTCCGCCACAAGGGAAGCTCCGCCGATCAGTCCGCCCGCAATGTCCCGCTGTGCAAAAAGTTCCGCCGCATTGCCCGGCTTCACCGATCCGCCATATAAAATGTGTATCTGCGATCCCTCTTCCCTAAATCGCTTTTTTAACAAATCGCGAATGAATGCGTGCATCTCCTGGGCTACCTCCGGCGTCGCCGTCCTCCCCGTGCCAATCGCCCAAACCGGCTCGTAGGCAATGACTAAATGGGCGTCATCAATGCCGTCAAGCGCCGTGTTTATCTGCTCTGCGACAACTTCTCTGTCCCGACCCGACTCCCGCTCCGCAAGGGTCTCTCCGACGCATAAAATGGGCGTCAATTGAAATTCTTGGGCCGCTTTTACCTTTTGATGGATCAGTTCGTCGGATTCCCGGAAAATACTGCGCCGCTCGCTGTGGCCGATAATCACGTAGCTCGCCCCCAAATCCTTGAGCATGGCCGGAGAAATTTCCCCCGTAAATGCCCCTTCCGCTGCAGGATACATGTTTTGCGCGCCCAGTGCAATGGCGGAATTTTTTAACACCGCTGCGACGCCCCACAAATGGGTAAAGGGCGGGCAGATGACCAGCGCCGCATTTTCGGGACACCCGGCTTTCAAAATCTCCGCAGCCAAATCCACGGCCTGGGAAGGCGTCTTGTACATCTTCCAATTCCCAATAATTAAATATTTTTTCTCCATAAATTTACAAATTCAAAACTGAAATTAGTGTAATAAATTTTCCGAGATTTGTAAATAAAAAACGCAGTTGGTTAAAATAATTTCCGATCCATGGACCGGTAGTGGATGGCTTCCAAGAGGTGATTTTCCGTGATATTTTCAGCGCTCTCGAGGTCGGCAATCGTCCGCGCAACCTTTAAAATGCGGTCGTGGGCCCGCGCCGATAAACCCAGCGTTCCAATCGCCGCCGCCAGCAACCGTTCGCAGGGAGCATTTAATTGACAAAATTGTAACAAATCCCGGTGCCCCATCCTGGCATTCGTCGCACAAGCCTCGCGGTTGCGCAATTTTTGAATCCCCCGCGCCCCAAGTACTCGCTCGCGGATCGCCGCGGATGACTCGGCCGGCTCGCGGTGGCGCAATTCCGATATGTCGATGGGGCGCACGTCGACGTGTAAATCGATGCGGTCGAGCAGCGGCCCGCTGATGCGCGAACGATAGCGCTGGATCTGCCCCGGAGAACAGAGGCAGTTGCGCTTGGGATCCCCTAAAAATCCACAGGGACAGGGGTTCATCGCCGCAATCAACATGAACGAACAGGGGAATTGGACCTTCGCCGCACTGCGCGATATGGCAATGATCCCGTCCTCGAGCGGCTGCCGCAAAACTTCCAGCGTCGACCGGTGGAATTCCGGCAATTCGTCCAAAAATAAAACGCCGTTGTGCGCCAAAGAAATTTCCCCGGGAACCGGATAACTCCCCCCGCCGAGAAGCCCGACGTCGCTGATGGTGTGGTGCGGCGCCCGAAATGGCCGCCTGACGTCCTCCACCGACTGGATCGAGTGGCAAATGGAATAAATGGATAAAATTTCTAAAAATTCCTCCAGCGTCGGCGTGGGCATAATCGTCGGAATGCGTTTCGCGATCATCGATTTCCCCGACCCCGGCGTGCCAACCATCAGTAAATTGTGCCCACCGGCAACCGCCACTTCCACCGCTCTCCGCAACGCCTTTTGCCCCTTTACTTCCGAAAAATCGACGTCAAAATGCCCCGGCGAAAGGTCTCCCGCAATCGGCGAATCCATCCGCGGCAGGGCGATTTCCTGGGATAAAAACCGGACCACTTCGCTCAAATTGTCGGCGGAAAACAGTTCGATGTCGCTCACAAAGGATGCCATTTTCGCAGATATTTTAGGTAAAATTAACTTTTTTTTATATTTCCGCGCCTGCATCGCCAAAGCAATGGCCCCCACGACGGGTAGCAACTCCCCCGATAAACTCAGTTCGCCCGCGATGATGAAGTCCTCCAGGCGAGACAGCGGCGCTTGCCCCGTGCTTTTGATCACGCCGAGGGCGATGGGCAGGTCGTAAATGGGCCCCTCTTTTCGTAAATTTCCGGGCGATAGATTGACCACCGTGCGCGTCTTGGGCATCGAAAATCCATTGTTCATCAGCGCCGAACTTACGCGGTCCTGCGACTCCTTCACTGCCGCATCCGGCAGCCCAACCGTGATAAACCGCGGCTCCCCCGGTAACCCCGTGTTGACCTCTATTAAAAGCGGTAGCCCCTCGACCCCCACGACCGCACCCGAATGTACCCGCGTTAGCATGCACTCTTTCACTATTTTATAAAAAAAATGTCAAGAAAATAAAAACAAAAATTCCAGGTAAATTTGTCTTTGCAAAAAAAAATAAATATTTTCATACTTAGTGGCGTGACATTTTAGGCATGAAGTTGGGTGCAAAGTTGAAGAGTACGTTTGGCAAGGCCCTGAGTTTTTTATCCCACGACATCGGCATCGATCTGGGCACGGCCAACACGCTCGTTTTCGCCAAAGACCGCGGGATTATCATGAATGAACCCAGCGTCGTCGCCATTTATACGCATTCCAAGAGGGTGCGCGCCGTGGGTTTGGAGGCCAAAAAAATGCTCGGCCGGACGCCCGGCAATATCGCCGCGATCCGTCCCATGAAAGACGGCGTCATTGCCGATTTCGAGATTACGGAGGCGATGCTGCGCTATTTTATCAATAAGGCGTCGCGCACGATGAAATTTATTCCGCCGCGGGTGGTAATTGCGGTACCGTCGGGGATCACGGAGGTGGAGCGTCGGGCGGTCAAAGAGTCGGCGATCCATGCCGGTGCGCGCGATGTTTTACTCCTCCAGGAGCCCATGGCGGCGGCGATCGGGGTCGGCTTACCCATCGACGAGCCCGCTGCGAGTATGATCGTCGACATCGGTGGCGGGACGACGGAGGTCGCCATCCTCTCCCTCAACGGCGTCGTTTTCACCCAAAGTATTCGCGTGGGCGGCGATGCCATTGACGCTTCGATCACGGCTTATGTAAAAAAAATGTATAATTTGATCATCGGCGAGCGCACCGCCGAAGACATTAAAATTCAGATCGGATCCGCCTCGAAGCTCGAGAATGAGCGGGAGATGTCCATTAAAGGCCGCGACGCGATCATTGGGCTGCCGCGCACGATCAAAATTTCTTCCACGGAGATACGCGAGGCGTTGCGGGAGGCGGTGTCGAGCATTATTGAGGTGATTAAAATTGCGCTGGAAAAGTGCCCGCCGGAGCTATCGTCCGACCTGGTCGACCGCGGGATTATTCTTGCTGGCGGGGGGTCTTTGATTCGAAAATTGGACTGCGCCATCGGCGAAGCCACGGGGCTGCCGGTCATTGTCGCCGACGACCCGCTGTTTGCGGTAGCGAATGGCACGGGGACGGTGTTGCAGGATCTGGGGTTATGGCTGTCCGAGGATTGATCCGTTTGAAGATCGATGAAAATCGCCCTCCGTTGCCTACTTTTATTGGTCATCGCCGCCATTTTTTGTAAAAAATTATTCGATCCTAAACATTTTCTTCAATCCATCGCCCTGCCCGTCGAAAAAATCGCAGCCCAGTGCGTACGGTCGGCGAAGGAACTTCTTTTCGAAACGCAGTCTCGCGAAACGTTGGTCTGCCTTTGCAGGAAATTGTCGAATGAAAATGCTTCTTTAAAGATGCAATTGCAGGGAAATTTCGATCTGCGGGATCGCCTGGCTGCTTTGGAAAATTTGACTCAAATCGGCCAGCGGCTGCCCCATGGAAAAATTTTTGCGCGGGTAATCGGGCGCCAAAGGGCAGCGTGGTTTGATTCGGTTACGTTCGATAGGGGGCGTGCGGAGGGCGTCAGGGAGGGCGCCGTTGCCATTTTGTGCATTCCGCAAAATCGACATTGGCCGGCACACTTCTCCTCTGGCGCTACTCAGTCAGGTGGGGATTTTTACATTTCCGGATCCGATTTTTGACAAAATATCTCTTCCGCCATCGACTAGCCTGACTACTTTCGCGCTCTATTTACTCCCCATCGATTTTGTTCCATTTGGTAAACGACAAGTAAAAAAGTTTTTATAGAACTTAAAAGCAAGCGTAGCTGACTCCTACGGAGTCATGGGGATCCATAACAAAGATCTAGCTTTTAATAGAACATTTCTTCTGACGTCGACTGGCCTAACTGTTCTCGCGCTTTATTTACTCCCCATCGATTTTGTTCCGTTTGGTAAACGACAAGTAAAAAATTTTTTATAGAATTTAAAAGCAAGCGTAGCTGACCCCCACAGCATCATGGGGATCTACGACGGTGATGTTGAAGCGGTCGCAGACGTCTTGGCCGAAAAGCGACGTCACAATCTCCGAGTCATTGCAATCGCGACTCAGGTGCGCTAGAAATATTTTTTGCCACTGGGGCTGGCCGGCGTGGGCGACTAAATGGAAGGCGGACTCGTTCGATAAATGGCCGTAGCGCCCGCGGATGCGATTTTTTATGGCCTGGGGCCGCTTATCGTTCTCCAGCAGCGCGTTGTCGTAGTTGGCTTCGAGCACCAGAATTTCCGAGTCCTCCACGTATTTTTGCAGCTGTTTCGGCACGTATCCCAGGTCCGTCATCCAACACAAACTCTTCCCGCCGTCCTGGCTCCGAAACAGATACCCCACCGGATCGATGGCGTCGTGTGGGATCGAAAAGGTTTCGACGATAAAATTTTTGTAAAAAAACTTCTCTCCGCTCTGAAAATAATTCCACTGGAACGCCTTCCCAAATTTTTCATTGATGGCCACCGCCGTCGCCCGATTGGCAAAGCACCGGATATGGCCGTATTTGAAAAGCCCCCGCAGGCCCTGGGAATGGTCCATATGTTCATGGGTGATGAAAACGGCGTCAATTTCTTCGATGGAGAGATTGAAAAGCTGCAGGCGTTCCAGGATCTGTTTTCCGGAAAACCCCGCGTCGACCAAAAAATTTCCCCCAGTCGACTTCACTAGCAGGCAATTGCCCAGGCTGCTACTCCCCAAAAAATGGCAACTCGTAATCACGCTCCAGCTATATGAGCCGCGGAAATAAATCAACGATAATTTTGCGCCCACGCACAAAACGCTAATAGTAAAAAAAAATTTCAGAAAGTAGAGCGATGGTTAAATTTTACTTTATTTTTTCAATTTTTTATTCAATTCCGCGCGGACTTTGGCTTCGAGTCGGGCGAGCTCAGCCTGCTCCAGATTTCCCCGCGCCACAGCCATTTTCAGGGCATTTTTCGCCAGCAATTTGGCCTCCTCGACGGAGGAAATAACCCGCAACTCGTGGACGTTGACCGCCTCCTCAACCACTAAAACCGCCCGGTCATTCTCCAAATTTAAAATCCCCGACGACGTCGCAATCGTCTCTGTGCTCCCGTCAAAAAATTTTAAACGCGTGCTGCCCGTCTCCAAAATCGCTACCAACGGACGATGCTCCGGCAAAATTTCCAACTCGCCCATCGTAGAATTCACAACCACCGACGCAACTTCCTTGGAGCAAATGACCTGGCCAGGAGTGATAATTTCGACAAAAAATGACATGCTATTGCTCCGCGTTAATGACCTCGTCGATGGTCCCCTTCATGTAAAAATCGTTCTCGGAAATGCCGTCGAGCTCGCCCGTTAAAATCATGTCAAAACCGCGAACGGTCTCCG
>JAISBJ010000015.1 GCA_031266235.1 Puniceicoccales bacterium
CCAAATACAACGCGCATGTCCACGTGATTTTTCCCCCATCTCCGCGGAAAATCCCCTCCACATTCGCCCATTAACCGCGACAAATGGCTTCCAAATCGCCGCGTATGGAACGCTCCCAAATCCGATCGCCGAGCGTCACCCGCAGCCCAGCGACTAGCTCCGGAATCGGTACCGCCCGCAATTGTAATTTTTGCCGCGCAAATTGCTCCATCCGAGCGTGAATGATCCCCACATCGCAGTCCCCCGCGTACTCTATGGCCGCCGTCCGATTCAGCTGCTCGATCCCAAGAAAATATTGGTAGCGCTTTAAAAATACATACCGCGTGCGCTCGGGGGATTCCAGAATGATGGCGACCATTCCGCGGACGTACTCCAAATCAATGGCGCCCGTCGCCCCATCGAAGGAATTTTTTGCCAATTTTTTAGCCAAAATAATAATTTTTTTACGCATGCTACAGATGGATCTCCACTTCACTCAAATAGCGCTTGCGCTCAACCGCCGATAACTCCTTCGCCAGCACCTTCGCCGCCGCATCGATCACCAGCGCCTTCACTTCCCCCCTGAGATCCCGCATCATCCGTGTCTTTTCCTCGGCTACATTGCGCTTCGCCGCCTCAATCATCCCGTTCGCCAATTGCTCCATCTCCGCCCTCTGTCGATCTCCGTAAACTTTGGCCTGCTGCTTGGCGTCCTCGAGTATCCGCCGCGCTTCCTCCTTCGCCTGCGAAAGGCGCTCCCGAATCACCGCCTCCGAACTCTCCAGCTGTACCCGCATCTCCTCCGCATACTTTAACCCATTCTCGATCTTGGATTTCCGCTCCTCCATCGTCTTTAAAATGGGCTTAAATGCGAAAAAATAAAGGATTGCGACCACGCACAGAAAGTTCAGGGCCTGGATCAGTAGAAGCTGCCAGTGGACGCCGAACGCCCCCAGTACGCCGGAGGATGCCCCGTCGACGGTGCTCAAAATAACTGTCGCTGAGCCAAACATCGGTGGTGTGCCTCACTTCGCAAAAAATAATGCGTAAAAGGCGACCGCTTCCGCCAGCGCCATGCCCACGATCGATTGCACCAAAATTTTACCAGATGCCCCCGGATTTCGCGCCACACCTTCGACGGCCTTGCTCCCGATGATCCCTACGCCGAACGCCGCCGCAAAACACCCCAGGGCTCCAACTATGCCCGTATTTGTAATTTCTGCTAACATAATTTACTTTATATTAAAATTTTATTCCATGTCAAATTTTTTCTTCTCCGTGTTTTTCTTCCCCGTGATTGCAAATTAAACCCATGTACACCGCCACCAACAGCGTAAATACAAAGGCCTGCACCACGCCTACTAAAAGCTCTAAAAAATAAAATGGCAACGGCAAAAAATAGCCCAGCTTGGCAATCACCGCGTGCACCACGGCCGCTAGACCGGGAGAAAAACTAGCAAATGCCCCGTAAAATTCCGTATTCGCTAGGCCGCCAGATGTCAAAAATTCACTCATTTCATACATATTGTGGAGGAGATTTTCCCCGCCAAAAACATTGCCATAGAGCCGAAAGGATAGGGAGACTACGCGGAATAGGATTGATAGGCATTCTACACAGCCAACGCCCAGAAAAATAAAAAATAATAGCCCGTACATGGCCACATGGACCTCGCTTTTCTCAGCCTTATTGCCAAAAATATGCTCGTACAAGCCATGGATCCCAACAAATTTTAAACAAAAATACATCCAAGCCCCCGTAGCAATCATAGCCAGCGCAAGAGTAGCGTTGAGATCGGCATTCATGGGGCGGAAAATCCCGACCAAATGCCCGCCATGTCCGAATCCAATGGCGCCCACTCCGGGAAATAGTCCGCTCAAATTCTGTACCAAAATGAAGATGAAATACCCCAATAGCAAGGGAAATGCTTTCGGGAAGAGATGTTTCCCCACGATCGGCTCCAAAACACTGCCCATGCTCTCGATCAGATGTTCCACGCACGCCTGCCCCTTCGTCGGAATAAGCGTCACGCCTTTCCGCGTCAGGAGGCGCACGGCCAAAACGATCAGGAGGGAGATCAACAGGCCCGTTAGAAAAGAATTTGTAAAATAACTGCCAACGGCCGCTTCCGGCAATAGGGATTCCGCTTTCGCCGAAAGGCCATCCACCGCCCACGCCCGAGCACTCCCCCAAAAAATAACGGCGCTGGCCCCAAACTTTTTCAATTTTTCCATCGGGGAATTATATCACAACGGCGTATAATATACAATCTTTTTTGGGGGATGTCAAAGCAAAACGAACATTTTTTCGATCCCCATTCAACGCCACTTCCAAACCAATGGCCGATCCCACGCTTCATTTTATCCTCAAAATAAAAAAATAACAAAAATTTCCCCATTTACTTTTCGCCATTTTTTATTAGGAATAAATACGGCTTATCATGATTAATTTTTATAAAAATTTTGCAAAAAAACGAGCGGGCAGCGTCACGCTGGTGGTCCTTTCTTTGGCCGCCTTCTGCACCATCCTCCTGGCGCTATTCCTCCGGAACGCCATCGATAACATCAAATATCGGCAGCAAATGCAATTCCCGGCGGCGTTAAAAATGGAGGCCTACTCGTTCCTGGACCTGGCACTGGCGTTTTTGGGCGAGTACAAACAAAATGCCAACGCGGAAAAGATGAATAAGGATGAAGGAAATGTAAATAAAGGCCAAGGCAAACTTATTTTTGACAGCAGTATTCTCGGCGACAATTCGAGCGGCACCGCCATCGCCCAATATATTACGCGAAAAATTGGTGAAAAACTGGCGAATGCGTCCCTCCCGGAACTCTTCCCCGCCGTCACCATCGCAGCTCCCCCCGCAACACCTAACGCCCTTTGCCTGAAACACGGCGACTTTACCGTCCAATACACCTTCGAAGACCTCAGCGGAAAAGTTCCCCTATGTAAACAATTTCTTGACACGACTGGCTCCAGTTTCCGTTCGGCGATCACCGACGCCATTCCCTCGTCCGCGATGGGTTTTAGCGAGAAAAGTAATCTGGGGAAGTTCATTGACAAAAATCAGATGCTCACCCAATGGTCGGCGTTGGAACAGGTCGTCCGCGGAGAAAGTCTGCTGAGCAGCGCTTCCCAGCTCAATATCGAGCCGCTAAAGGAGTGGTTCACCATCGAGCCCTGCATTCTAAAGGCCGCCAACGAGAAAAAATTTAAACTCAACCTCCTCACCGCTCACCAGGAAGTCCTCAATGCCATTTCCAGAGCCAACGGGAGCCTCTCCATCCCCTCCGAAAAAACCGCCGCCGCCTACGCAAGCCTCGTTTCCAACGCTGCCATTAAAGCCTACGGTTCGACGGAAGTGCAATTTTTTACCATCGACGTGCGCGTGTCCCTCGACAACGGTAACGCCTATACCCTCCGCTGCATCTGTAGCACCGCCGGTAGTGATGATAAAAAAGATGAGGATGGAAAGAAAAAAAGTATGGACAATGTGAAAAAAAATAATATAAACGTAAAAGATGATGCAAAAACGAGTACGGATGGCGGCGCTGGGGGGCAAAAGCGTTTACCGTTTAACGTCGTAAAGATTGAGGAATTTTAATCATGGGAACTTTATCTGAAACATTTTTAAATTGGAAAGAAGAGCGCCAGTTGGCACAAGCCGAACACATTTGTATTGTTCCTGCGGACCTCTGTTTTATGAGTACCTGCCCACTTCCCGAGAAGAAAGTGAGCTTTTCCGTCGCGGAAAATATCGCCCTACTCTCCCTGGAATCGACCAGTCCATTTCCGCCGAGTGACATTTTTTGGGGGTATTTTGTCGACACGCAGGCGTCGATCATCCACGTTTTTTCGGCTCTCAAAAATCGACTCAAAACGGTCGACCCGGATGCCGAATTCGCCGCTTACCTGCTCCCGGACTTCCTTCCGGTGATCCTCGACGGAGGCGTTAGCAAGGCAATCGTCAAGTACCAGGACCGCACCTCGGTCTTCGAAAAAACAGCGGCCCTCGGCCTCAACGTTACGCCCATTAGTGCCGTCGGCGAAGAGGAACTTTCGCTGCCCGTTTTCGAACTCATCGACATCACGCCGGTCACGGAATTCGGCCTCACAATCCGCTTCACGCGCCGGGAAAATACTTCCAGTTCGCCCGTGAACCGTTCCCTTGACTTTCCTTTTACAAATTCCGTGCTCTCCGCGGCTAATATGCAAAATCCGGAGCTGAAAAAATTGCAGCGGCAAAGTAAAACCCAGACTAACACCGCCCTGTATCTATCTACGATGGCGGCCGTCGTGATTTTGGTGGGGGTATGCGGATTTTTCCAGCTGCGGTACCTCTTCCGCGCCGAAAATAATTTCGCGAAACAACTGACCCAAAAGGACGAACACGTCAAACAGATCCAGCAAAAGGAAGATCGTGCCCATGAATTGGATCTCTTTTCCAATAAAAAACATGCCTACTTCCGCGGACTGAACCAAATCAATGAACTGCGCCCAGAAACCATACTATTTAAGTCGATTTACGCATCGGAAGGCGAGAATTTTGAGGTTAAGTGTTCGGCTCAAGGGCTCGACGAAGTTGAAAAATTTAGGAAAAATTTGGAAAATTCCAACCTTTTTAAAGTGATTAGAATCGAGGATAAAAGCGTCCAAGATAACCAAACCATTAACTTTTCACTCTATTTGACCTTCGAAAAATTATGAAAAAAATTTCAAAATTAAAGTCGTTTTTTTTCCTCCTACGGAAAAATGAACTCCTAACGGTAGCGGGCGTACTGAGTGCCTTCGCCGTCGGCGCCGCCTGGTATAATGTCCACGCCTGGAAAACTTACCGCGTCATAAAGGAAAAAAATGTAAAAAAGCAAACGGAACAAAATTCGTGGCTATCGCGGGAACAGGAAGTGAATAGCCGTTTCCGCAGCATCATCGACGAAATCCTCCGCCGAGATAAAATCGATCAGCCCAAGCTAATGACGCTGGTCAGTAACGCGGCTAAACATCTGGCGCTCAAGTACAATGTCGGCATGCCCAAGGAAGAAAATGCGAGGTTCTTTTCGTTCAATAAAATTTCTATTGACCTGAAAGATATCCGTTTCGCCGACGTTTTGAATTTCGATAGCATCGTTGAAATCCCCGATTCCAACCTCTGTATTGATAATATGGAGTTGACCATGCACGATAAATCCCTGTCGGCAAAGATCCGGATCTCGGCGCTCGATATTAAAGCGGAAAGCGACGCCGATAAAATTGTCGCCGATATTTTAAAAGCACACCCGTTAAATGAAAGTCTAGTCAAATGGACCGGTCGCGATAATGCGCTAGAATAATGTTATAATAATGTTTGCAAAAGTAATAAATTTATTTATTAATAGTTAAAGGAGATGGTTATATGAAAAAAGGAAAATATTTAATGTTGGGATTATTTCCGCTGGGCATATCGGCAGAGTCTGATCCTTCCGCCGAACAACGGAGCGTTATTCCGGCGCAACAAACGGATGTAGCGAGTTATGATAGGGAGAGTCGGCAGGGAAATAGTCAGACGGCGCAGTGGAGTACGGATCCGTCGAGGCAGATGGCGGCGGATGCGAGTAAAAGTATCCCGGGCCCTAAAAGGGCGAACAGCCAGGACGTCGTCGATCAACTTATTCTGACAGGTTCCGATATAAAGGAAGTGATTGGTATTTTGGAAAAATTGACAGGCCGCACGGCTCTGATGGAACAAAAATTACCAACGACGAAAGTTTCCATCGACGTCCAGGAGCCCATTTCGCGCCAGGAAGCCATTTCTGCCGTTGAGAGTGTTTTGAGTTTAAATGGGGTAGCGATTGTGGACATGGGTGAAAAATTTATGAAAGCGGTCACTTCGAAATCGGCCATAACCCAGTCGCCAGACATCGTCGACGAATCGCTACTCGCCTACGAACCCAATCAAAAAGTACTTTCGAAGTTCTTCCGCCTGCACTACTTGGACGCCACGGAATTTCAAAAACTTATAAAACCGCTTCTGACGCCGAGTTCTTCCAGTTCGATTCTTTTTGCGTCGTCGAACGCCCTTTTCCTCACGGATACGATGGCTAATTTACAGAGCATCGAGAATTTAATTAGGCGGACGGACCAGCCGATTAGCATGGTAGAGGCGATCAATTTCATTCCCATTAACAACGTCAAAGCGTCGGCGATTGTAAAAAAATTTGACCAATTGAAGCGCGGCGCGCTCAAGAAATACCTTTCCTCCACGACCATCGATTGCGACGACTCCAGTAACCAGCTGATTGTGATCACGCCCCAGGAAAATTTCCCAACCATAGAAAATCTCGCCAAACAATTGGATAGCAAATGCGAACTCCTACTGCGATCGGAGGTCCTGCGCATTAAGCACGGTGATGCGAAAAAAATTGCCGACATCGTTTCCGGGATTATCAAAGATCAGCGCAGTCGCATTGAGAAGGAAAATAAGATGGCATTTGAGCGCCAGCAGGCCCAGATGACGGCCCAGGGCAGTTTGGCGAACGCCTTAGCTCAGGCGGCCAGCGGATCCCGCAGCAACCAGCAGATCAGCAATACCTACAGCGAATTTATTTCCACTCAGCAACTCCCCGGGGAAGCAGGTGAAGAGCAGGCGGCGCATTTTTCGGCTAACTTGACGCTCGCCGCCGAAGAAAGAAGTAATTCAATCGTCGTTTACGGTACGGCCTCGGATTTGGCGCAGGTACGGGGATTGATTTCCAATTTGGACGTGCTCCTGGACCAAGTCCGCATCGAAGTCATTGTGGCACAAGTCACGCTTAAAGAGGGCCAGCAAAGTGGCTTAGAAGCCCTAACTATCGGGCAGAATATGAACGTCGATAGTAAAATTAGTGCAAAAAGTTCTTCCGTAAAACATGACATTAATTTCGAAGCCACGTTCGGTAGCAAAGACACGGGTTACGGCGGCGAATCGACATTCTCTGGGACGCTGAAAAATTTCGCCCTGAACAATGTGTTCAAAAAAGCTATAGTTGATTCAAATGTAAAAATCCTTTCAACGCCAACCATCGTCACAACCCATAATCGCAAAGCGCAGATTAAGATCGGAGAGGAGCGACCGTTCGTCGACTCCAGTACTAAGGGTGACAGCTCCGATGCCAAAGAAAGGGTACAAATTCAGTACAAGCACGTCGGTCTCGAGCTAACGGTGACGCCACTCATCGGCAGCAATGGGATTATCCAAATGGAAATCGAGCAAAAAGTTTCGAAGCACCAGGATGACGTCGACGTCGCCGGCTTAAAAGCACCCCTCCTTACGGATAAGCAGATCAATTCCTTTATCAGCGTCGCCAATGAAGACGTGATCGTTCTCGCCGGCTTCAAGGAGAAAACCAATGCGAAAGGCTCCGGGAAAATGTTCCTACTCGGCGATTTACCCATCGTAGGCGACATATTTTTCTCACCTAAATCGCGCAAAGAAGAGACGCAGGAGCTAATTATCTTCATCAAACCGACGATCATTCTTCACCCTCAGGACGAAGCGGCCTACCTCAACAAACGCCTCGAAGTCACAAACTTTAAGGATGATATCGAACATTACAAAGCGACGGGCGATTTCCCGAAGAGCGAACCGTTCCCGAAAGATACAATTTTGGGCTTGACTGGCCAGGAAATGAAGAAAAAAGCCGAGGAAAAGGAAAAGAAAAAACAGGAAGCAAGAGCCAATTCCCTCCTAAAAACGGAACCGCCTACGTTCCCTGAGCACTACGAAATCTCCGCCATTTCAAGTCCGGTTGTGAGCGCTTCGGGGCCTACGCCGGCGGTAAAGACGGCGCCGAAATTGCCAGCCGATCAAGCCGCTAAAACGAAACCTTTGACACGTAAGCAGAAAAAGCAAGCTAAAGCCGCTGCCCAAAAAGCAGTCCAAACAGAAAAAACTGTTCCAGCGGTGAAATCTGCTCAAACGGATAGCAGCAAAAAAACCGAGCCAACGCTCTCCCGTAAGCAAAAAAAGCAAGCTAAAGCCGCCGATCAAAAGGAAAAAGCTACCCAAATAGCGAAGGATAATGGCGCCGATGGAAATAAATTGTTAACACAGTTTACGAAAGAGGTAAAAAAACGCATACGGAGGCGCTAATTCAATGCACAGAAATGAGGTCACCATGAAAACTAACATAAAAAACATTTTCTTCGGTGTGGTTTTATTGGGTCATTATCACATCTGCGACGGCGACGCCCTCCAAGAAGATTTCAAATCATTGCAGGAACGGTCTCCCTTTGGCGATACGCCGAAACCCGAACCTAAACCACAAAAGCAAGTATCAGCGGCTCCAGTACTACCCCCGGCTCCCAAAAAACCGGAAATGAAACTGGGTTTTACTGGATTTTTACGACTTGGCGGGAAGGATTATTACGCCATTTGCGACAAGACGTCGAAGGATACGATTCACACAGTTTTAGAAGGAAACATCCCCTCTCCACTAGGCTACAGTGCTGGCCGCTATGATCCAGGCCGACGCATTTTGGATGTCCGATTCAACGGCTTCGAGTACCCGTGTTCAATGGGGGCCGATGAAAAGAAATCGACGGTATCCTCCTCTTCTTCCAAGCAATCGAGCGGTACCGGTAGCAGCTATGGTAGCGGCGGCTATGGTTATGATGACTACAGCGACTATGATGACTATGGTGGCTATGATGACTACAGCGACTGGGGCGACGACTATGGCTACGGCGGCTGGGGTGATGATTACTATGGCGGCGGTTATGACTACGGTGACTACGATTATGGAGCCTACGACGACTACGATAGCTATGGCGATTACGGTGGCTACGACGACTATGGTTGGTAAAATTTAACTGGTAAAATTTAACAAGGGCAATATGGAAAATTTAGAAAAAGTATTGGCGAGCGTCGACCCCGAGTTACCCGCCGAAATCGCAGCGAGTGGCGTCGATAAAAAAATCGATATCCTCTCGGAAAAATTGGCGAGAACCCCGCCCGATGCCTGCGAATGGCTGTCCAGTATGTTGGGAATTCCTTTTTACGAAAAATTTACCGCATCCAAGGAGATCACCTCCATTCTCCCCGAAAAATTGCTGCTGGAGTACGCCTGTTTGCCGATCGACCTCGAGGACGGCCGCCAGGGATTAATTTTCGCGTGGCCGCCGGATACGACCATGAAAAAATGGATTCGCGCGGCTTCCAACGCCGATTTCGAGTACTGTCTCGGGCCGGCACAGGATATTCGCAAATTTATTACCGAGCGCTTCGGCGTAGGCGCCGGAAGTTTCATGGACACGGAGGGTGCCGATGCGGGTCTAATGTCGAAGGCGGAAGTGGTCCAGGAGGACGAGGACGCGGTCGTCATCAAATTTGTAAATGAATTGATAAAACAGGCACTCCAAGACCGCGCAACGGATATCCACTTCGAGCCCCAAAAAAATTCCCTGCAAATCCGCTACCGCATCGACGGCGCGCTGGTCCCGGTCAGCCTCCCGCCTAACCTCGTACTCTACCAGGCGGCTATCATTTCGCGCTTGAAAATCATGGCTAAATTGAATATTTCGGAAAAGCGTCGCCCCCAAGACGGCCGCATCGCCTTCCGTTCGGGGGATACGGCGATCGATATCCGCGTGTCCACGCTGCCCATTTCCTACGGCGAAAGCATCAGTTTGCGCCTCCTCAACCTCAGCGAAGCCCCCGTCGAATTGAAGGGCATGGGCCTCGGCCAAAAACAACTCGAACAGATCGTCAACGCCATCTCGCGGCCCCACGGCATCGTACTGGTCACGGGGCCGACGGGTTCCGGTAAATCGACCATGCTCAACGCCTGTATCCACGAAATCCGCGACCCGGAAATCCGCATCATTACCGTCGAAGACCCCGTGGAGTATGAAATTTCGGGCATTAATCAGTGCCAAGTGCAATCGGACATCGGCATGACCTTCGCCAGCGCCCTGCGCTCCATCCTCCGCCAAGACCCGGACGTCATCATGATCGGTGAAATCCGCGACGCAGAAACCGCCGATATCGCCATCCGCGCCTCCATCACCGGACATATGGTCCTCAGTACGCTCCATACGAACGATTCGGCCGGCGCCGTCTCCCGCCTCTGCGATATGGGCCTCGAACCCTTCCTTCTCGCCTCCTCCCTCCAATTGGTCCTGGCCCAGCGCCTCGTGCGAAGAATTTGCCCCCGTTGCGCTAAAAAAGCCAATTATACCCCGGAAGAATTGGAGTACGCTCTCCGTGCCCTGCGCGTCGACCCCGCGGAAGAACTCGCCCACATCGATAAAATTATGGCCGGCAGTGGCTGCGATAAATGTAAAAATGGTTACAAAGGAAGGATCGCCGTCCACGAAGTCCTCGTCATCAGCGATAAAATTCAACAGGCTATCATCAAAAA
>JAISBJ010000028.1 GCA_031266235.1 Puniceicoccales bacterium
ACGTTAGAAAAAAGTGATAAAAAAGAAGCGGTTTGGGCGGAGCAGATTAATGAAAATATCGCCAAAAAAGATGAAAAAGTGTGGGTAAAAAGTGAAGCGCAAGAAATAAAAACCCAGTCGAATATGGCTACAAATTTATCGCAAATATTTAAAAAATTTGATGAAAAAGAGGGCACTTCGGACATTGTTGGGGCGATGATCGTAGGACAACAGGAAGGGGGGGGCCGTAGCAATATTGGGAATGTTTCTACGGCGAAAATGGCACAAATGCTAGGAAAAAAGGAAAACGAAACTTTCAAGACTAGCTCCGTTGAGGTGGAATTTGTCGGAAATATTTCGGAAAAAAAGACCATCGAAAATGCGACAGTTGAAGTAAAAAAAACACAAAATATCGCACAAAAAAAAGGCACTTTAAACCAAAAATTGGAAGAGGATGTTAGCGAAAAAACTGAAAAAAAATTGCTAAACAAAACGGAGCCGATGCCTTTACCGAAAAAGACAAATGAAGAAAAAAGTTTGACTGATATAACAAAAAAATCGGAGGGAAAATTGGTCGAATTGGAAGAGGGCGCCGGTAAAGAAACTGAAAAAAAAATGCTAAATAGGGCGGAATCACAGCTTCCGATAGAAGCTGTTCTTGGTGAGAAAATTTTGGCCAATATAGCGGAAAAATCGGATAGCCAATCAATCGAAGCCGCCGCTCCAATTGTAAAAATCGGGAACGAAATTGTCGAACGCATCATGCTGATCCAGGCTGTCGGCCACGCCAAACAGGAGGTCGTCATCGCCTTCAAAGATACCGTTCTGCCCGGCACGCAACTGTCCCTAACCCGCGAAGGCTCCACGATTCATCTCGATTTTTTCGCAACAAATTCACAATCCTTTGAGTTTCTGGCGGCTAATCATAGCGGATTGCAAACTTTTTTACTCGAGCGACTTTCGGATGTAAATGTTGTAAATATCGAAGTCAAGGAGGGAAATATAGATCACACTGCCCCGAGAGAACAGCGCCAAAAACATCAGCGGGAATCCCAAAAAGATCCCAAAAATGAAGAAAATCCGGAAAAATCGTAGTCGCGAATTGACAAAATCTCCCTTTGTTTTTGCATAAGTTTGGCCCGTCTCCATAGTTTAATGGATAGAACCGCGGTTTCCTAAACCGTTAATCCCAGTTCGAGTCTGGGTGGAGGCGCCAAATATTTTTAAATTTTTTACAATTTAATTGCAATATTTGTGTAAATTTTATAATAAAAACTCCACGTAGAAATAGGTGGATTTAAATTAGAAACAACGGCGGAGTGTAAAATGCGCTCCGCTTTTATATTTTATTTAATTAATTTTTCCAACTAATTTAATATTTGTCCCGAAATTGAGGCATCGCACTAGGGGATTTTAAAGAAATGTTTCGCGTTTTCCGACGTCCGAGCGCACAATTCGGCCTCGTCCATCCCCAGTAAATGGGCGATGTAGCGGGCCGTCTCGCGTAAAAAAGCGGGTTCGTTGGACCGCGAACGGAAAGGTACCGGCGCTAAATAGGGGGAGTCGGTCTCGATCATGAGCCGCTCGATGCCCTGTGCCAGCAGCGCTTGACGCACAATTTCCGCGCTTTTGTAAGTCACGATCCCCGTGAACGAGGCCCGGCCGCCGCGCCCGTTGACCGCGCGAATGGCCTCCGCATTTTCCGAAAAACAGTGGATGACAATTTTGCTCCAGTCGCACCCCGATTGGTCGATGATCCGCCTGCAATCTTCGAAAGCGTCGCGCGAATGGATGATAATGGGGCAATTTTTTTGGCGCGCAATCGCTAACTGCTGCTGGAAAACTTCCCTTTGGAGCGCCGCTGCGTCGGGGTCATTCCCGCTTGGAAAATGGTAGTCGAGCCCGATTTCGCCGATGGCCACTGGTGTTAAATTTTTATGAAAAAATGATTCCAAAAACTCCAAATCGCGTTCCCAGTTCCCGCCGACATTAGTGGGATGGATGCCGACCGTGTAATGGACGTTGGGATGCGAGCCGGCCAGATTGTAAATTTTATCCCAATCCGCCGCCGCCGTACCGCAGGAAATCATGGCTTCGACGGAAGCTTCCCGAGCCCGCTGCAGGACTTCGCCGACGGCGCTGCCGAAGTAATCGAGGTGGCAATGGGTATCGATGAGGCTCATAAATCTAATAATTCGCGTAAAATTTTGTCAATCAGTGCTGGATTGGCTTGCCCCTGCGTGGCTTTCATAACATTTCCCTTCGGTGCATTTGTTCATAAATCTAATAATTTGTGTAAAATTTTATCAATCAGCGCGGGGTTGGCTTGCCCCTGCGTAGCTTTCATAATATTTCCCTTCAGAACGTTGATAGCGGTACCCTTTCCGGAGCGATATTCCGCCGCCGCTTTCGGATTATTTTCAATGGCAGCCTCGCAAAAATGGACCAGCTCCCGTTCGTCGGAATTCTGCGCCAAACCCCTTTGCTCGATGATGGCCCTCGCGCCGCGCCCCGTTTTGAACATCTCGATGAACACGTCCTGCGCCGTTTGCTTCGATAAAATCCCCTCGCCAATGAGGCCAACTAATTCCGCCAGTTGTTGGGGCGTAATTTTAAAATTTTCGTAAATAATTGACAAATGCGCTTCGGAAAGCTCCCGCAGCAGGTCGTTGGTGATCAGGTTGGCGATCGCCTTGGGTTG
>JAISBJ010000039.1 GCA_031266235.1 Puniceicoccales bacterium
CGATCGCGTGGGACCCCGACGAACAGGCCGTCACCGTGGAAAAATTCGGCCCCTTGAACCCGCATTGAATCGCCACGATCCCAGACGCCATGTTGCAAATCAAAGAGGGAATCATGAACGGCGACACCTTCAGCGGACCCAGATTAAGAAAGCGTGCCGTCTGTTTTTGGATCGTATCGATGCCGCCGATCCCAGAGCCCACGATGGCGCCCACGCGGAAGGGGTCAAATTGCTTCAGATCGAAGGCGGCGTCCCGGATCGCGAGTCGGGTAGCGGCTACGGCGAAATGGGCGAAGCGGTCGCTGCGTTTTACATCCCGCGCGTCCATATAATCCTCCGGGCTGAAATCCCTAATTTCTGCGCCGACTTGGCAGGGGAAAGAAGTCGGATCGAAGGTGGTGATGCGCGCTATTCCACTTTTCCCCGCAACCACATTATCCCACAGAGCCAACGCACCCACGCCAAAGGAAGTCACGCTTCCCAAGCCCGTGATAACGACACGACGCAGCTCAGACATACGCGGGCGAGAGCTAGGCGATGCGACTTTTGATATATTCGGTGACGTCCTTTACGGTGATCAATTTTTCGGCGTCCGCCTCGGGAATACCGCCCTCGATTTCGTTTTCGAACTCGTCTTCAAATGCCATCATGAGCTCCACGGTTCCGAGGGAATCCGCTCCTAAATCGTCCAAAAATGACGCGTCGTCGGTCACTTTTTCCTCGTTGATATTGAGGGAATTCACGATCACTTCTTTGACTCTTTGTTCTATCGATTTTTCAGCCATAATTTAAGGTTTCCTGTACTTATGAGTATTATTTTTTGAAGTCAAGCGACTTTTTTATGGGGGTTATTTTAAGTGGCGGAGTTTATTTATTTTGGGTTTAATTGTTATTTTTTTATAAAAAATTCTTGCTGTTTTTTTTTTTTTTACAAAATGAAGCGATGTTATGAGTTTACGTGGGCTTTCAGCTGCACAGCGTCTGCAAAATATGGCAGAGTGTATTAATAATGATAGGGATAAATCGTTATTTGCAAAAAGAGGTTTTTTCGAAACTGATCAGGCATTCATTGGGCGCATTCAGACCGCGCCGCCTGGTGATGCGAATGGTACGAGACTTAGGGGTAATGCTTCAGTTGGTTGTGACTGGGGGAAAATCGGGCAGGCGGAAAGCAAGTTAACAAGCCGAATAAGTGATTTGGGTACTCCAGGTTTGTTTCAATTTAATAAAAAACGTTCGCTGAGAAGAATGAATCGTACTTTGGCAGAGTTAAGTGATCTACGTAGGCTATCATCAATGTCGGATCCCGAAAAATTTCGAACGGGACATTTATCGTCGCCACTAGATAGCGTTACTTCAGGCGTAAAGGTAAAAAGGCGTAAAGAATTAGGTCGGGGTGGCTTAGGTGTCGTTTACGCCGGAACAGCTGCTGGGCAAGACGTTGTGGTTAAGAAGGCTAAAATAATAGGCAATGCCGATCACGATGATTGCGCCAAAGTGGCATTAAAAGACGAAGCCGCAGCGGGGCAAGTTTTACGGAGTGCAGGAGCAAATATTACTAAAGATACCCTTTTATCCGACGTTCAGGGAATAGCTGTTGCGGTTATACCGGAGATGCGAGGCGATCAATTGGTTCAGGAGCGCGTTAATGGTGTTGATGGATTTGAGGCTATACAGGGAGGATCGCCGGCCTTTAGGGATGGTTTTGTTGATGATCCGCAGAGGGCCATTGGACGGGCGGCCGAATTAGCGTTGGGTTTACACGGTATGCATCAAGCAGGCCAAATACACCACGATTTAAAACCGCAGAATATCATGGTCGAAGAACAAAGAACACCAAGTGGAGAAGCACAATACGGATTTCGAATCATTGATTTGGGCGCAGCAAAACGCCGAGGAGAGCATGCAGATATTCGTTCGGTTAATATGGCGCCTGAGCATTTGGCTGCCGAAAAAAAATTCAATGAAGTTCGACAGCAATATGCTGCTTATACAGCAGAGTGTCAAAACAGAGGCATTCCAATGGATTCTGAAAAAATAGCGGACTTTAGGGTTCGATGGAATGCTGCCCAAGCTGAACTGGCTGCTACAAATGCGCCAGCCTATGATATGTACACCTTGGGAACCATGTTGCCAGGCTTATTTTTTGGTGCGTGTCAAGTTCAAGGATACGATGGCCAGCCTGTTTCACTGACTAAAATGTTTGACCAAGAATGTTGGTCGATGCCAGATGCTAGTGGGATTACGCAACCGTCCCAACAGATACAAAGATCGGAAGAAATGTTTGCGAGGTGTAGAGCTGCAATAACTCCTGAAGAAATTCGGCAAAATCCTGAAGTTCAGCGGCTTGGGGAAGAGCTCAATCAAAAGCTTATAGAATTAAATGGTCTTACAGATCCCTATGGTTCCAATGCAGAAAAAAGAGAAAGTCTTAGTCGGGAAATTGCTGCTCTTAGGGGGCAAATTGCAAGTGCGCCGGATGGAATTCGGGATGGAATAGCGCGGCAAAGAGCTCAGGGAGAGCTGCGAGGGGAAATTTTGACAAGATTTCAGCAAATGAACGCTGCGATGTACCAAGCAACGGGGAAATTTTATCCTCAGGAGGCATTGGAAAGGCTTGCGAGTATGACGGCGGATTGTTTAGCGATGGATCCAGAGATGCGGCCATCGGCGGAACAGGTACTCCTCGGACTACAAAACATGACCTATGCGAATTGGTCTGAAGGAAATTATGGTTGGATGTCGCCCCCAGAAACAGACGATGAAACAAAAACTCAGGGGCAGTTTTCGTGGATCAATCCTCTTAAGGGAGAGTGGACGCCACCATCACCAATGCCACTACCGTCGTCACCGTTTTTACCTGGAGCAGAGCCGCCAGCGAATGATTCGTTTGCAAGGCCGGTGTAAGGAGATTTAGGCAGTTTGTTTTTACATCCGCCTGGGGAAGAGCCGCCGCCAGAGTAAAGCTAAATGAAATAATTGCAAAAACGAGAGCAGGGGTTTTACCACTCGCCAAACATCCCATAAATAACACCAAAGTTAAATAATTTTGGTGTTATTTTTTCAAATTCCCGGCAAACTTTGCTCCTTTTCGAAGTTTAATTGTTTTTTTTATAAAAAATTCTTGCTGTTTTTTTTACAAAATAGAGCGATGTTATGAAGTTACATGGACTTTTTCATAGATCTCCGGTTGTACAGACAGCTGAATTGCAGCTGCAAAATATGGCAAATCGTATTAATGGAAATCCCCGGCACATTCAGGCCGCGCCGCCTGGTGGTGCGAATGTCGGCGGACTTAATAGTAATGCTGCATTTGATTGGAAGAATGTCAAGCAAGCGAAAGCAAAGTTAATAGCGCACAAAGGTGAATTGGTTAATCCAGGGAAGATTCATTTTATTAAATGACATTTTCTAAATAAAGCGAATAAAACTTTAGAGAAGTTAAATGCGTTAACAATGGAGGTATTGACGCGAAGGTCCGAGGCACCAGCGCCACCGCCACCAGCACCCACATCAGCGGCCGCGCTAAAGCCAGCAGTGGCAGAGCCAGCGGCACCGCCTGCATCTGTGTCGTCCATAGAAGGGACAGCGCCAGCAGGGGATGCGGAGCCCATTTCACAAGAAGAAATGAATGCTTTTGCCTAAAAGATTTTCGATGCAAAGACCGTGGACGAGTTGCCAACATTAGATGAAGTAAAAGCGTTAAAAGCTCGTGGCTTGGGTATGTGGAAGGAGGTAGAAGTTTGCGTGGAAAATGATGAAGATGATCCGACCCAAGAAAAAATGAAATTGGCCCAGCATGTAGCAATAATGAAAAACCAGGCCGCAGACAGAGCCAATGGAATCGGTGGTGAAACCACAGATCAGCGCGAAATCGCCGGAGAGATGAGCAGGCAACTTGAAAATATTTTAACGCTTTTACAAGGAAAAAACAATAATTTTATTCCACGGTGACGGATTGGGCTAAATTGCGGGAGCGAAATGTAAATAAATATTTAATTTTTGACTTTTAGGGATGGCGGCGGGCAAGGAAACGTTCGGCTTCACGCATTTCGGTGCGCTGGCGAAGATCGTGGCGCTTGTCGTGGAGCTTCTTCCCCTTGCAAAGCCCAAATTTTACCTTCACTAAACCGTGAAATACATACATTTTGAGCGGGATCGCCGTGAGACCTTCCCTCTCGATGGCGTTGCGAATCTTCCTGATTTCGCGGCGGTGGAGCAGTAAAAAACGCTGCCGCTTGGCTTCGTGGTTCGCTAAATTCCCGAAAACATACTCGTCGATCTGCGCGTTGAACAGCACGGGGCCGCCATTTTTTCCGATCCGAACAAACGCTTCGTTGATCTGCGCATGCCCCAATTTTACAGATTTTACTTCCGTCCCGCGCAAAACAATGCCCGCGTCGAAAACGTCCCCCACCGCGTAGTCGTGGAAAACTCTCCTATTTTTGATCTCGACGGCGTTGGTATGCTTAGCCATGAAACAATTATAGCGATCGCATCAAAAAAGTCAAAATCACGGCTTGGCGTAGAGCTCGAAGGTAATTTTCCCTTCGATGATCTCCCGCAGCGCGATGTCCTCCGGCTCGAGTTTTTCCAGCGAGTAAATGAGCGGGCGCTCGCCGAATTTTAATTGCCTGGTGCGCTTCGAAACAACATTAATCAAAACCATCGGATCGCGGATGATCTCCTGGGCTGCCTGCAAATAATCGTTTCTCATGCTGCTAACTTACTCCTAACAGACCCAATGTCCATTGATTTTTGAAAAAAAGTCAAGTTTTTTGCAATTTTTATTGCTTTTTCCGGCGGTATCCCTTTATTGGCGCCAGGAGGACCGATGGTTTTTGAAGACGAGGACGAAGAGGAAGACGAAAAAAGTATCCGCGACCAGGGGAATTATTTGTCCATTATTCAAAGAAAATTTTTGGAGGAGCGCAAAATTTTTCTGTGGGGATCGGTGGACGACCGGTCCGCGAAGGATATTACGGAGAAGCTGCTTTACCTCGAGTTGACGGGCCCCGGTAAAAAAATTCAATTTTTTATCAATACTCCCGGCGGATCCATTACGGCGGGCATGGCGATTTACGATACGATGAAACTCATTTCGTCGCCTCTAGAAGTCGTCGTGACGGGTTTAGCGGCGAGCATGGGTTCGATTTTGTTGTGTGGACCGGAAAAGGGCAATCGCCTGCTGTATCCAAACGCGCGGGTACTGATCCACCAGCCATTGATTTCGGGGCGTTTTTACGCTCAGGCGGTAGACATTGGGATTCAGGCGGAGGAGATGGAGAAGACGCGGGCGGAGATGAATCGCATTTTGGCCGAAGCTTCCGGGCAGCCGCTGGAAAAAATTCAGAGGGACACGGATCGCGATTTTTACATGAATGCGCGCGAGGCGATCGCCTACGGTTTAGCGGACGCGATAGCGGAGAGAGTTTGGTAATTTGTCAAGAAAAAAAATATGAAAAAATTAGTTACTTCTATGGGCGTTGCGAGCGCGGGTATTATATGTCTGTTTGCTCTGGACTCTAAGGCGGATGATAAAGCAAAAAAGGAGATATTTTAATGTCAGCGCCGGGTTCTAGGGCGGTTGCAGGAAAAATTTAGTGATTTGTCAAGGAAAAAAATATGAAAAAATTAGTTACTTCTATGGGCGTTGCGAGCGCAGGTATTATATGTCTGTTTGCTCTGGACTCTAAAGTGGATAATAAGGCAAAAAAAGGATACACGGCACCGGCGGCGGCTCCTTTGGCATCGGACTCGAAGGAGAACGGTAAGCTCAAAAAGGAGGACGTCGTATCGGCTGTTTTGCCAACTGCTGAGGCGGCATTTCCGAACAAAATCGCCGTTATATCCATTGCGAAGTTCGGTGCCGAGTATTATAAGGCTAAGGAGGCCAACGAAAATTGTGCGAAAGCGATCGAGGGCGTGCAAAAAGAGTTGTTATCGATGGGGGCCGATTACGAAAAAAACGTCAAGGACTATAAGGATTTAAAGGAGAAATCTGAGAATCCGGCGTTGACCGAGGAGGCTAAAAAGAAAGCGAAAGTGGAAGCGGAGAGTTTAGAGGAGGCGTTGAAAATAAAGGAGAGCGCTATTCGGGATTTCAAAGTGGGATCCGAGAACCGCATTGTGAAGATGGTTAGCGATGCGAAGACGGAAATTATGCAACTCGTAAAGCAAAAAATACGTGAAATTGCTGAGAAGAAGAACGTAAATTTCGTTTTTGATAGCGAGGCGCCTGGGATGCTTTTAGTGATGGGGGCGCTCGACATTACGGAGGACGTGCTTGTGGCATTGAACGCGGATCGGCCGCCGCAGGTGCTAGAATTAAAAACTGAGGCTACGGCAACAGCGGCACCGGCAGCAACAGGAGAAAAAGCGGCGGCGACACCGGCGAAAAAATAAAAAATCGTAAAGATGAAAAATATGTTTATAGCGTTGGGTGCGAGCCGACTCGAGGCGGATCCATCGAAAACGAAAGCGCCAGCACCGGAGAAAAAATAAAGGATTGTGAACATTGCCAATTACGTCACTCTGTCGCGCATTTTACTGCTTTTTGTGGTCGTCGGGCTGATGTATTTGGACGTGCCGTTTAGCGCGACGGCTTGTTTTTTAGTGTATTTGGTCGCAGCGTTGAGCGATTGGTTGGATGGTTATCTCGCTCGGCGTTGCGGCATCGTGTCGGCGTTTGGCAAATTCATGGACGCTTTGGCGGACAAAATTTTCATGATCGGGCTATTTGTCGCCATTCTCGTGTTCGGGATATTGCCGCGCTGGGCTTTATTTTTCGTGCTAGTGATTATCGGCCGTGAATTTTTGGTAACGGGCGTGCGGCTAGTGGCGTCGAGCCGGGGGATTGTATTAGCGGCGGAGCGGGCTGGCAAGGTGAAGACGGTGATGCAGATTGTGATGGTCGGATTTTTTATACTTTGGCGAGCGGTTGTAAAAGATTTGACATTTTTGCCCCTTTACATGGGGAAATTGATTTACGGGATTGCGATTTTTTTATTTTTGGTTTCGACCTATTTGACGATTACGTCGGGGTATTACTATGTCAAGCGCTACAAATTTTTATTTGACGGCCGGGAAGGGATAGAATTTTGATGAAAATTTTACACATATTTGAGGCCAATTATTATTTTAAGTGCCGCGGATTTTTATTTGACGAGCGGAGAAAATTTGAGTTATGGTAAGATTTTTACGGTTTTTTCCGACGAAATTTGTATTTAATATTGCGACGCTGGGGCCGCTCGGCCGGAGCCGGTTTATGCCTGGGACGTGGGGGTCGCTCGCGGGCGTGATTGGGTACACGGTGGCCTTTTGGAATATAACTTTTTACCAATTTTTTATAAGATTTTCACTGCTTCTTTTCATCGGTCTATTATTTTGTGACGAGGCGGAGCGGCGGATGGGGCAGAAAGATCCGCCAAGCGTTATTTTGGATGAATTTTGTGCGATGCCGCTTTGTTTTTTAGGCATTGAGCGTTTTTCCGGCCAGGTAGCGATGTGGGAAATTTTGCTTTGTGGTTTTTGCATTTTTCGTTTGTTGGACGTGCTCAAGCCTTTTGGGATAAGGGCGTTGGAGCGGTTTCGAGGCGGCGTAGGGATTATGGCCGACGACATGGCGGCGGCGCTGGCGACTTGCCTCGCGCTGCACGTAATTATTCCCGCGGCTCTCGTCTGAAATTATCTAAAAATTAGAAAAAATTCATACAATTTTCGCTTTTGTTATATTAGTTTTTTGAAAAAAATTACTGGAATGATTTAAAGGAACATTAGAATTTAGTCGACGATTTAGTAGCGGCGGCGCTGGCGACTTGCCTCGCGTTGCACGTAATTATTCCCGCGGTACTCGTCTGAAATTAGAGAAAATTTATAAATTTTTCACCTTTGCCCCGTTAATTAAAAGTAATTTTTGCGAATTTTTTATTTTATAGTTTGACTAAAAATTTACTTGGACATAATGCGGCGCCATATGGATGGTGAAATGAAATGGCGCGGACGCGTGGCCAGCGCACTACTTGCGTTGCTCAGTCTGTTGCTGTCGGGGTGCGGCACCGCGACGCTCTTCAATAATTTGGAGGAAACGGAGGCCAACGAAATGATTGCCCTGCTCAAACAGTACGGCATTTCGACGACAAAAATTATCGGCAAGGAGAGCTGTGCGCTATCGGTCCCGGAGGGCAGTTTTTCCGTAGCAATCGACTTACTCAACGCCCACGGCTACCCGCTGCCGAAGTACCAGACTTTGGGGGATGTTTTCAAAAAATCGGGCCTCGTTTCGTCGCCGTTGGAGGAGCGGGTGCGGTTTATGAACTCGCTTGCGGAGAGTGTTGCGCTGACATTGAGCAAGGTGCCCGGGGTACTGAAGTCGCGGGTGCACATCGTTCTCCCCGAAAATGACCCCTATGCGGAGCGGGCGACACCGTCTTCGGCGGCGGTTTTCCTGGCTTACCGGGCCGATTCGATGGTGGAGGACTACGTGCGCGACATCAAATATTTGGTGACGAACAGTATCGAGGGATTGGAGTACGACAAAGTGACGGTCGCGCTATTTCCGGTAGCGTTGCCGCCTCTGCCCAAGGCGCTAGGGAAAAGCGATACGATGTTTTCGATTGCTGGGATTGAAATGACGGATGGGTCCAAGATGCAATTTTTCATGATATTGGGCGTATTGATTGCGGTGATTGTTGTATTACTCATAGCGATGGCGTGGGTGATTTTATCGGCGAACCGCAAGAAGAAGGAGAAGGAGGCGAAGATAGAGCATTTAGCGGAGGCGGCCGAAGGGATTAATCCGGAGCAGGGGGAATCTTTGGATAGCGAGCGGCCCACTACGGTTGAGGAGGTCAAGGCCAATGGAGGTACGTAAGCGCTAGGGCTGGAATATGGGATTAGATGGAATCATTTGGAAGGTTTGATGGGAGAGATTGGAGATGGAAATGGCGGTATATATTTTGGGATTGTTGCGCGATGGCGCGGGATTATTTTCGGCGATCTACGAGTTCAACAGCGGAATGGCGGAGTTTTTCCCAAAAATATTTGGATTCAAGGGAATCATTTGGAAAATTTGATGGGAGAGATTGGAGATGGAAATGGCGGCATATGTTTTGGGATTGTTGCGCGGTGATGCGGGATTATTTTCGGCGATCTACGAGTTCAACAGCGGAATGGCGGACTACGCGCATGGGGATTTTTTTCCGACGGCGCTACCGAGAAATTTAATTCGGCACATGGCACGGTCGACGCGCTACGGTGGGAAAATTTTGGAGCGGATTCGCGGTTGGCTGGGGATCGACGACCTCGGCTGCTACGATTTTTCGGAGGCGCGCCGCTGGCTGTGTTTGCTATCGGCGGAGGAGGTGCAGCGGGTGATGAATTACATGGGCGGAATTTGTTTTGCGGAGCAGATTCGCAAGGTCATATTGGGGCGGGAGCTCATGAAATTGAAGCGGACGATTGGCGATGACGCCTATTTTTTTGCCCTGCGCAGCGCGTCACTAATCCTGCGGGCGGAGGTCGCGGAACGTTTTCAAGCGGCTGGCGAAACGCTTGTGGAGCGCGTTTACAACACGGGGAAGACGATTATTGAGATGAGTTTAGCGGGGGTGCCGCGGGCGATGACGCAGCGTTTTGCGTTAAAATTTCCGAAAAATTTTGGCTGGAATTTCACACACGAAGTCGAAAATCCGCAGTATTATTTTGATTTTGTAAAAAAAGTTGTCAAGCGGGCGATACCGGAAGGCGGGAGCGTCGCCCTATCAAAAATCAAGGCGTAGTATGTTACACATCAGCAGAGAAAAATTTCAGTTGTTGCCCCAGGGGAAAGTCCTCAAGCGGGAGGATTATTGCGCCTTTTTGGAGGCCGAAAACGCCATTAGCCACGCCTACCGCGAGAACGATAGCCTCATCCAGCACGCGAGCCAGCTGTGCAATCAACTGGTCAGCAGTACGAATGGCAAGGTCGCGGAGCTGGTCGATTCCGCCAATGCCCGCGCCCAGGAATTGATCGACGCGGCGAATCAAAATGCGGAGGAAGTCATCCGGGAGGCTAACGCCAAAAGTCAGCAGATTTTGAATGAGGCCCAGGAAAAACGGGCGCAGATTTTTGACGAGGCGAAAAAATATTACGAAAGCGAGGCGAAACGCGGCTACGACGACGGCTACAGTACGGGGAAGGCGGAATTGTCACAAAAGTTGGCGGAGCTGGCGGTGAAAAATGCCGACAATGTAAAATTTTTGGAAAGCAGCATTGCGGGGCTCGTGGTCAAGGCGTTGCAGCGGGTTATCGGGGAGGTCGATCGGCGGGAGCTCATCGTCGATATCGTTCGCCAGGCCCTAAAGTCCGTTAAGAATCAGAAGGAAGCCATTTTGAAGGTTTCGCCGCGAGATTCGCAGGCGGTGCGCGACCATTTGAAGGAGATTTTATCCGACGGCGTCGTCGATTATTTGGAGGTGGTGGCCGATTCGCGGTTAGCCCTCGGGACCTGCATTTTGGAGACGGATTTGGGCGTTGTCGACGCCAGTTTAGACGTGCAATTGGAAGCGATTGTCGGGGCATTTGGAAAGGCGACGGCGAAGGGGAGCGGCAGAGATTTGGCTGCAGCGGAAAATATGGCTGAAGGTGATAGGGACGGAGCAGTCGCGGCGCAGGAAAATGAATTAAAAAATGAGTAAAATAATTGGAAAAATAAATAAAAGAAAGGGAGATAATGGCGATGAACGCAAATCCATTTAGTCAGGCGACGGCGAAGGGGAGCGCGGGTGTTGCTGCGGCTGCGACGGCGGCGGGCGGAGATTTGGCTGCAGCGGAAAATATGGCTGAAGGCGATGGAGACGGAGCGGTTTCGGCGCAGGAAAATAAAAATGAGTAAAATGATTCGAAAAATAAATAATAAAAAGGAGATAATGGCGA
>JAISBJ010000048.1 GCA_031266235.1 Puniceicoccales bacterium
TAACGTAAAAATTTTTGTTCAGGGGGATGAAATTTTATACGTCAAGCCCAGGAAAAATCCCCATGTCGCCGACTATATCCCCGACAGTGTGCGCGATATTTTTCGAAATAATGGTAAAAATCGCAGCGATTATCCCCTCTTGCACGGCCAAAAAACGGAGATGCGCGAAGTTATTTTATTTATTTTGAGCAAATTGGGATTTGGGCACCGTTGCGCGATGATTTGCAGCGGCAGTCTTTCGCTGGAGAATATGCTACTCGTGCGCCAGTTAGCGGACGTATTGGGTGCTAAAATTTTCGTAAAAAATCACCGCCAGGAGGGCGATGGCTGGCTGATTTCGGGGGATAAAAACACCAATATTCGCGGCGCATTGATCACGCAGGTGATCAGAAGGGAAGCCGTTGAGGATTTTTCCGAGGTCGAACGAATGATTTCCGAGCGGCAGATTCAGACGCTGATTGTCTTCGATGAAGACATTTTGGCTTTGGGATTTTCCAGAGAAAATTTTGGAAAAGTGGATACGATTACTTTTACTTGCCACGGGAATGAGACGGCGAAAAATAGTCACGTTGTTTTGCCCATTTGCAGTATTTTTGAGGAGCACGGCCATTTTATCGGCGATAATTTTCTGCTCCAGCGCTTCCATCGGGCGATTGCTCCTAGGCCGGGGGCGAAACCGCTTTGGCTGTGGCTGACCATGATTAGAAATATTTATTCGGGGAATTCTGCTGCGGAAACCGAATCCCAAACCATCGAAAATATCTGGAATTTTATGGAAAAATCCTTTCCGGAGTTTAGGGATGTCCGGTTTGCTGAGTTGCCTCCGACGGGAATATTTTTGGACAGCAGTCGCTTCAAAAATTATCCCTCCATCGCCTGATGTCCTCAAAAATTTCTGGAAAATGGGCCGTGTCAAGAGTTAATTTTTCTCCGTGAAATATTTATGAAATAATTTATGGGTTGCAAAATGGGGATTCGGTTATTATGTGCAGAAAGCATGAAAAAGCTAGTTATTGCGGAAAAGTCCAGCGTCGCGCAGGACATCGCCGAGGTGATCGGACATTTTAAAAAAACGGAAAATATTTTTGAAAATGATGAATTTGTCATCAGTTCTGCGATCGGCCACATCGTCGAACTTTTTATGCCCGAGGACTTCGATCCCAACCTAAAGCGCTGGACAATCGATACCCTCCCCATTATCCCCGAAGAATTTCGCACCAAACCGATCGCTAAAAATAAGACAAAATTTTCGGAATTGAAGAAGCTCATGGGGCGGAAGGACGTCGATACCGTCATCAACGCCTGCGACGCCGGCCGCGAAGGGGAATTAATTTTTACTTATATTTACGAATTGGCGGGATGCAAGAAGGAAATTCAGCGCCTGTGGCTATCGTCGATGACCCAGGAGGCCATTCGCGAGGGGTTTCGCCATCTGCGTCCCGCCAGCGAGCTCCAAAATTTACAAGCCGCTGCCCGCTGTCGTTCCGAAGCCGATTGGCTGATTGGCATCAATGGGACGCGTGCGGTTACGGCGAGGATGGCCAATTATCGCGGGGGACATGTGGCGGCGATTGGCCGGGTCCAGACGCCGACGCTGTCGATGCTATTCAAACGGGAGCAGGAAATCCGCCACTTCAAACCCAAGCCCTACGCGCGTATCATCGCCGAATTTTCCGTCGCCAACGGCTGTTACCGGGGGACTTACCAGCGCGCCGATTTTAAAAAAATGGATGAAAACGATCGGGCGGACCGCATTTTTGACCTGGATTTAGTCGACCAAATGATCGCTACCATTGGGGATATTGGCGCTGGGGTGGTCACGGAGAAGAAGAAAAAAACGAAGCAAAATGCGCCCAAGCTCTACGATTTGACGACGCTGCAGCGGGAAGCCAATGGGAAATACGGGATGCCGGCCGGCATGACCCTCAAAATCGCCCAGTCGCTCTACGAAAAGCACAAATGCATCACCTACCCGCGGACGGATTCCAACGCTTTGCCGGAGGATTACCCCGAGACCTGTCGGGAAATAATGGGAGCGTTGGGTGGGGAATTTGGAGAATTTGCGCAGGAAATTTTGGCGCAGAATTGGATAGACGGCTCCAATAAAAAAGTCTTCGACAACCGGCAGATCAGCGACCACTTCGCCATCATTCCCACCACAAAATTTACAAAAAATTTAAGCGAAGAGGAGCATAAAATTTACACCATGGTGGTGCGGCGCTTTCTGGCGATTTTTTATCCGGCGGCGGAGTTCGATGTGACGACGCGCGTTTCGCGGATCGGCGATTACGATTTTTTAACGGAAGGTAAAATTTTAACGAAAGCGGGTTGGCTTGCGGTGTACGGGAAATCTCCGGACGAGGGCGAAAGTCCGACGCTCCCCGCCATTGACCCGGAAAAAGATGGGGATCCGGCTCGGGCGGAATTGATCGATGCGGAGCGGGTGGACGAGTGGACGAAGCCGGCACCGCGCTACACGGAGGCGACGCTGCTATCCATGATGGAGACGGCCGGGAAGATGCTGGAGGACGAGGAGTTGGCGCTGGCGATGAAGGAGCGCGGGCTGGGGACTCCGGCGACGCGGGCGCAGATCATCGAGCACCTCATCGACCTCAATTACATGGAGCGGAACAAGCGGGAATTGATTCCGACGCCGAAAGCGGAGGGGCTATTTGAGTACCTCGACGTGGTCGACATCCAGGCGCTATCGAGTCCGATGATGACCGGCGAATGGGAGTACAAGCTGCGGCAGATGGAGCAGGGGCAGTTGGATCGGCCGGCGTTTATGGAGGGAATAAGGGAATTGACGCGGGAAATTGTGAATAAGATTAAAAATTTTGATGAAAAAAATCAGCCGCCGAAGCCATCCCAGCTGGTATCGCCGACGGACGGTTTACCCATGTGGGAATATTTATGGAATTATCGGTCGCAGGACGGGAAAATTTTGCTTCCGAAGACGTTTTCCGGGCGGCGCATGCTGGAGAGCGAGTGGGAAATTTTTCTGAAGGAGCGGGAAGTGGGGCCCATCGAGGGTTTCCGTTCGAAGGTGGGGAAGGCGTACACGGCGAAGCTGATTTTGGATGAGAAAAACGAGGTAAAATTATCGTTTAGCGGCAGCCGCGAGGCGGAAGCGGAGGATGAGTTGACGCTCGAGAAACTGCGGACTTACCCCTGCGTGGAGAAGTGTTGCTGTTGCGGCGCCAATGTTTACGCCACTGAGAATGCCTATATTTGTGAAAATTTTGTCAATGACAAAAAATGTTCCCTGCGCCTTGGCCGCCGGATTTTGGAGCGGCGCATCGACGAAATCCAGGTCCAGAAATTACTTTCCGAGGGCAAAAGCGATCTGTTGGAGGGTTTTTGCTCCAAGCGCACCGGCCGAATTTTTTCCGCTTTTTTGACTCTAAATGGCGAAGGGAAGGTCGGTTTCGAATTTGTTCCGCGGAAGTAATTGGAATGTAAAATTTTGATTGACAGAGATAATTTTTTGTAAAATTCTGGATCCCAGAAAATCGTTGCCTGGGGCGTAAAATTTTGTAGGTTTGCCGCCGTGGATTGGGAAGGTTCGCGCTACGTCGACGATCGTTGCTCGCTGTTTCAACGGGAAAGCGGGGTTTTGCTGGACATTCCCTCTTTATTGGGGAGTGGAAATAATTTTTTTGTGAAATTTCGAGTCCCAGAAAATCGTTGCCTGGAGCGTAAAATTTTGTAGGTTTGCCAATCGTGGATTGGGAAGGTTCGCGCTACGTCGACGATCGCTGCTCGCTATTTCAACGGGAAAGCGGTGTTTTGCTGGACATTCCCTCTTTTCCGGGGGGCTACGGCATCGGCGAGATCGGCCCCCATGCGCTGAAATTTTTACGTTTGCTGAGGGATACGGGGCAGACGCTGTGGCATATCGTTTCGCTGCGCACGTCCGAGCCGGAACGCCTGTTCGCGGGGACTTCCTACGGTTGGAACGCGGCCCTCATTTCCTTTGAGTGGCTGTGCGACGATGGCCTCCTCGCGCCCGAAGAATTGGCTTATTTTAAGGAAAAATTGGAGCCCATAAACCACGACCGCGCCGCCGTGATCGCGCTGCGACTGCAGGTGCTCGGGGAAGTCGCCAAAAATTTTGATAAAAGGGCGTCGACCGAATTGCTGTCTGCGTTCCTAAAATTCCGGAAATATAATCACCTTTGGCTGGATAAATTTTCTCTGTTCCAAGCGTTGGGGGAGGAATTTGGGGGGCAGCCGTGGTATCGTTGGCCCGACCGCCTGTGCTCCTTCGATCGCCTGGCCGTCGAAATGGCTAAAAAACAGCTATGCGACAAAATTCATTGTAAAAATATCCTGCAATTTTTACTCGCACGCCACTGGGAAAGGGTCCGCAGCGAAGCCAGTTACCTCGGCATTCGCGTTATTTTGTCTATTCCCGTGTACGTTGCCCACGACAGTTACGAAGTTTGGGCCAACCAGTCGCTATTTTTCGTCGACGGCGAAGGCGCCATGACCGCGACCGGCGGGATCCGTCCCAGCCCCATTATGCCCGGTGGAAAATTATTTTGCGGGCCGCAATACCGTTGGAATCGCGTCAAGGAGGAGCAGTATAAATTTTGGGTCAATCGCTTTCGGCGGGAGCTGCAGGTGGTCAACATCGTTTGCCTGGAGCACTTCCACACGCTATTTGAGTGCGACGAATTCCCCGCGGACGAGCCTGAAATCGCCCTGGAAAGCGGGCATTTAGTTCCCACGGGCGACCGCGGTTTGCTGGACAGGGTCCGCGAGATACTGAGGACGCAAAATATTATAGCCGGCGATGTTTTTGGGAGTAATTTAAAGATGGAGCGCGCTATCCGCCAATTGGAGATGGCGAGTGCGGTGGTTATGCCCTTTTGTTTTTCGCGGGAGAAGGCGACGACCCAGGTCTTCCCCAAGGATTACACGCAGCGCCACATCGCCTACACGAGCCATTATTTCAGCGATTCGCTTTTGCAGTGGCTGCAGAAATTTTCCGAGCGGCTTTCTACGGAATCGCGCAGTGAATTGCAGCGTTGCTTTGGAACAGATTTGAATCGTGTGAATCGCAATGCGTTGCAGCATTTGCGGGGGAGTGGGGCTGGGGCGGTGATGACGACGTTGCCGGACATTTTGGAATTGGCGCAGCGGCGCGAGGAATTTTTGCTATGGCGTTTCGATTGGGAGCGGATTGACGACGTGGCCAAGACGCGTCTATTGCAATTATCGCAGCGGTGAATAATTTGGAAAATAGGGCATGGTTGCCTTTATTTTACGATTTTTCAGTTTTTTTAATTTTTTTTAATTTTGCGCCCCGCGGCTGCGCCGCGGGGCTGTAATATTTTTTTATTTTTTGCTTGACTTTTTCGCAGCAATTTTTTCTGTGGTTTCATGAAAAAATCTAGTTCATAGATTCAGACAGTTCCCTGTGGCGACGAAATGACCGGAAATTTTATGGGCCTGCAGCAGGCAATCTTGCAACGATTTTTTTTGCAATTTGGCGAGCAAATATCCGGCGTTGAAGTGGTCACCGGCACCGGTGTTTGTCTTGGGATGTTCCACGAAAAATCCTTCGACGAAAGCCGTTTTTGCGTTATTTGCTGCGGCACAGCGGGCGGCGTCGTGTATAAGAACTTCGTCTGCGGAGGTGCGGTCTCGGATGAAAGCGCAAAATTCCCGCAGCGCCTCCGTCGATCCGTTCCGAGGAAGGCGAAATTGCATCAGCTTTGCGATTTGTTCCGCTTCTTTTAAATTGAGTCCCAAAATTGTAAAACATTTTTGCGCGTAACGTCCCAGCCGCTGGACAAGACTCAGGATATCTTCGGGGGATCGTTTTTCCGGATCAGCGAGGTCAAAAAAGGCAATTTTTTGGCGATTGATCTCCAATTTTTCCCAGAAAAAATCCAAAATTTCGTTCATGTGAATAATCATAGTCCAGTTTGTCAAGCAAAATATGTCGCAAGCGAAGATATTTTTAGCATTTTTTTGGATGGGCTCGGCGATATTTTGCGGCGTTATGCCGTCGAGGGCGTGCGTTATGCCCAGGAGCAATTTCCCGTCTTCGAATTCGATGGCGTGGGTGATGCCCGGCTGGCCGATGGAAATGGGATGAATTTTGGGGGAAAGATCGTGAAAAATGGGGTCGATGGGCCGTCCGAGGGCGCCCAAAAGCGTGATGTCGACGCCGTAAAAAGCGAGCGTTTGCGCCAAAATGGGGCCATTCCCGCCGATGCGCCGCTCGACCGGAAATAACTCGATATTCGTACTTTTCCCGGACGCGTTGGTAATGCGTTCCGCGAATTGTTGGATTTTTTCGATTTTTTGGAAGCGATTTCCCGGCCCGAATCGTCGGTCTACGGCGACTGAAATGTGGTCGATAAATCCGTCAAATCCGACGAAAACTGAAAAATTATTTTCCATAAATCCCGACAAAAAAACTATAAAAAAAGTAAATTTTGCAAGAAATTAATCTCGAGAAACTTGGGCAAATGTCGCCGCAAGAATGTTCGAAAATCCATGTTTTTTCAGGACGCTGCAGCACTCATTGATCGTCGATCCCGTCGTGAGCACGTCGTCGAAAACGATTAATCGCGTGTCTAAAGGGATCTTAATTTTTGGGTTAATCGCAAAAGCTTTTTGCATATTGCTGCGGCGTTCCGTGGCGCGCAACCCGACCTGGGGCCGCGTGTGGCGAGTGCGTTTCAGTAAATGTAAAACTTTTGAATTGATGGGGAATTTCGCGAGATGTCGGACGAGTAATTCGCTCTGGTTATATTCCCGTAAAAATTTTCGGCGCCAGTGCAAAGGAACCGGAACAAGGGTGCTACCGCCGATAAAAGCCATGAAATGGGCATTTTTTCGCATTATTTTACACAAATCGTAGACGATGTAGTCGCCATTTTTGTACTTGAATTGGTGGACGAGATTCCGCGTGACGTAGCTCAGCCGCACCGCCGATCGAAGCGATTTGAAACAAAATTCCTGCCCCAAACAGCGGGGACAAAGTTTACTCCCCTCGGAACAGTCCGCGCCAAAATCGTAGCCGCACCTTTGGCATAAATTGGCGCTCGGGAAAATAATTTTTCGGGCACAGGAGTCGCAGAGATAGCGGTAATTCGAGGCGGACAGGTGCTGTTGGCAAACGCAGCAGTGGCGCGGAAAAATGAAATCTAAACAAACCGAAAACAATTTTTTCACAGATATGCGTCTGGAATACTAAAAAATAATGCGCGTTCCGCACGCTAAATTTTCCTTAAAATAGCGTCAAATTTCGCCTCTTCCGAATCCTTGGCGGATGGGTCCTCCAGGCGATTGTCTTCGTAGAGCCGCGTGTACTCGTAGAGCCGGAAAAAACTGACCGCTAAAGCAAGATAAAGCCCGCGGAACCCGTCCAGAAATCCCGTTTTAGCGATGTATCGGTCAAAAAAACATGAAAATGTTTTGAGGAAAATAGCAAATCCAGAGATTTTTTCCCCCCGATGGTCGTCGACGAAAAATTCGGAGTAAACCAAAAGGCGCTCGATTTGTTCCCGCAGAGAACCGCAAGAATAGTGGAGTAAATTGCCCTCGAGGAGTAAAATCTCGCCCTCGACGGACAGGCGCTCGTGAATCCTCCGCCCCTCCCAATTGCCACTATTTTTACGAAACAGACGAATGCTAATGTCCGGAAATAATCCGCCGTGCGTGACGCTTTTCCCCAAAAAATAGGTTAGGCGGGCACAGGACGCTCCGTTGTAATGGGTGTCGTTTTTGGCAATAAAACCCATGAGAGAGCGCTTGAGTTCGTCCGAAATGATTTCGTCCGCGTCGATGGAGAGGACCCAGGGCATCGTAGCCTGCCCTTTGGCGAAATTCCTTTGCTCCTTAAACCCCTGCCAAGGATGGTCGATCACCCTAGCGCCGAAGTAGGAAGCGATGGCGGCGGTACGATCGGTGCAGTCATTGGTCACGACGACGATCTCCCCAGCCCACCGATAAATACGATCCAAACAACGGGCAATACACCGCTCTGCGTTTCTGGCAATGATAACGACGCTGACCGGCAGTTTATTGTCCATGCATTCTAGGGAGTCGCCAAACATAATTCAAAATTTTCTCCCCCGAAAGGGGAAATTGCAAATAAAAGATTGCAAAAATAATTGACAAGGTTTTTTGTTATCGAAGAACAGAATAGGGTATTTGTAAGGAAAATGGATAAGACGATTATCGAACAGATCATGCGGAAGCAATCTTTGCTGGACAGAGAATTGGAAAAATTAGAGAGCATACAGGAGGGAATTTATTGCGTCCACAGCAGCTGGGGGTTGGGGAAGATTTTGGGCTACGAGCCGACGATGCAGAAGTTGCGCATTATGTTCGAAGACGAGACGGAGCGGTTAATGGACCCGGTTTTTTGCGCACGGAAGCTGGAAATCCTCCCCGACAATAACATTCTCGTGCAATTCAAGGACAATCCCAAGGAGATCGAGGAAAGGGCTAAAAATGCGCCTCTGGAGCTGCTCCGGGCGCTAATTGAGAGCAATCCGCACAGGGAGTTGGCGCTCAGCGAGATCGAATTTGTTTTCAAGCGGATCGTGGGGGAATCGGGATTTCGCCGCTGGTGGACGGGTGTAAAAAAATTGTTAGCAAAAGACCCGCTGATTACCCTTTCGCCGAAGCATTCCAATACCTACGTGCTGCGGGAGCAGCCGGTCAGTGCCGAGGACGAGATCATTGAGCAGCTGCAGATCCACAAAGACCCCCTAAAAAAAATGGAGATCGCGGCGAAAATTATCGATTTACCGCGGGATCGCCAGGAAATTATTACTCCGGAAATTAAGGGTGTGATTGGAGATTTGGGAAATATTATTGGGGCGAATGACCGGCGTTTATCGATCGCGCAGAAATTGACCTGCTGTTGGATCCGCAATGATTTGGCGGAGATTACGGGGGACGACGTGGAATATTTTGAGCCGACGCCGGAAGCGCTGATTCGCGAGTGCAGTAATTTGGGGAAGCTGGTGGAGGAGCTATTGCCGGCCTATTACGATCGGTTTTTACTGCTGGTGACCTGCGCTTTCCCCGACGAATGGGAGGCTCGCTGCGCCAATTTACTGAAAAATAGCCAGGGGAAATTTACAAACGAGTGCGTGCTATTTCTTGTGGAGCGGGGCTGCCACGAATTTTTGAGGGACTGTTTCAACCGCTGGCTCAACGAGCGCGCCCTGAAATCCCCTCTGCTGCACTGGATTGTAAAAAATCGGCATGTGCGCAAGTTTTCCGAAGTTATTTCGTCGGAATTGATCAGTTTCAGGCTCCTGAAATCCATTTTTCTCGCCATCGATATGGACGCCCTGACCAATACGTCTTCGAAGCGGATTCCGCTGATGGAGCTGGTGAGCGAGGACCGCAATTTGATCCGCGATTTGCTATCCGACGCCGGCGAGGAAAATGCCCGCGATTTATGCCAAATGTTGATGCAGAACCAATGGTTCGATTCGTTGACAAAAAAATTACTATTTGCGCGATTTATCAAGGAATTTCCGTCGGTGCAGTCGCTCATCGCGGAGAAATTTTCCGACAAGCAGAATGTCGATACGTCGCTGATCGTTTCCCAGGAAAGTTTTGATGCCAAAAAAAGAGAGTTCGAAATCCTGATCAATGAGACAATTCCGGCCAATAAAAAGGCGATCGAAATCGCGCGGGAACACGGCGATCTGAGTGAAAATTCGGAGTATAAAATGGCACGGCAGGACCAGGAATTACTGTTGGCGCGGCGGGATCAGTTGGAAGGGGAACTTAAGCGGGCCCAGGTGATCGATTTCGCGACGGCCAATGATGAGTTCGTAGGCATCGGTACTGTGGTGCGCCTGAAGTCGAATACCGCCAAAGAAAGCGCCGAGTACGCCATTTTGGGGGCGTGGGACAGCGATCCGGAAAATAATGTGCTCTCCTACAAAACCCCCCTCGCCCAGGCCCTGCTTTCGAAAAAAGTGGGGGACAGCGTCGAAGTGTCCACCGGCGATAGGACTTCTCCTTGGACCGTCGAGGCGATCATGCGCTACGTCGACTGCGCCTAATTTGTTTACAATGGGGATTGTTTCCCGAAGGGAAATTTTAAATCTTTTTAAGATTTAAAAAAGGGCATCCGCCCTTACAATCCCCATCAAAATTTATTAAATTTTTGGGTAACGCTGTGAAAAATCGTGGGCTTTTTCAAATTGCTGGGCGATAGCCAATAATTCTCCTTCGTGGAAAGCCTTTCCGATGAGCTGGAGGCCGATGGGCAGCCCGGCTCCCGAAAAACCGCAGGGGATCACCAATCCCGGCAGACCGGCCAAACTAATGGCCACGGTGCAGATGTCGCTGAGGTACATTTGTAAAGGATTGTTCATTTTTTCACCAAATTTAAACGCCGTCGTGGGGGCCGTCGGGGATAAAATGGCGTCCACCTTTTCGAACGCTCTGCTGAAATCCTCGGCAATCAACCGCCGAACTTTTTGCGCGCGGATGTAGTAGGCGTCGCGGTGATCGCTGCTTAAAACATAAGTCCCTAAAATAATCCGGCGCTTAACTTCGGGTCCGAAACCTTCCCGTCGCGATTTAAAATAAATGTCAAGAGCATTCGTCGCCGCTGGGCTGCGGTGCGTGTAGCGGATGCCGTCGTAGCGCGCCAAATTCGAAGAAGCCTCGGCGGTCATGACGATGTAGTACACGGGGATGGCGTAGGGAGTATGGGGCAGGGAGATATCCACGATTTGGTGGCCCTGAGCCCCGTAAAATGCGATCGCCTCTTCCACGGCCCGTTGCACTTCTCCGTCGATCCCTTCCGCAAAATATTCCTTCGGGATACCCAGGCGACGGGGTTTTGGGGGGCGGTCTAGCAGCCTGCGGTAATCGGGGATATCCACCCGGCAACTCGTCGAATCGCGCTCGTCGTACCCCGCGATGGCCTGCAGGAGCACCGCCAAATCCGCCACGTTGCGTGCGAATGGGCCGATTTGATCCGTGGAACTCGCCAGCGCCGGTAATCCGTAGCGACTGACCAGGCCGTAGGTCGTTTTTAGCCCCGCAATCCCGCAGCAAGCCGCCGGCTGTCGGATCGACCCCCCCGTATCGGAACCCAGCGCCAACGGGACTTCGCCGGAACAAACCGCCGCCGCACTCCCTCCGCTGCTCCCGCCCGGGACGTATTCCAGATTCCAAGGATTGCGCGTCTTTTGGTAAGCCGAATTCTCCGTGGACGACCCCATGGCAAACTCATCCAAATTTGACCGCCCAACCAAAACCGCCCCCGCTCGGTGCAACCGCTCCGTGACCGCCGCGTCGTAGGGACTTATATAGTGCTCCAAAATTTTACTGCCGCAGGTCAAGGGCTGGCCCTTTTCCGCGATGACGTCCTTCATGCCGATGGGGATGCCGTCGATGGGCCCCAATAGCTGGCCTTTGGCGCGGCGTTCGTCGGACGCCCGAGCTTGGCGAAGCGATTTTTCCTCGTCGAGCGACAGAAATGCTTGCACCTCGGGGTCTATGGCTTTGATCCGTTGGATAAACGTCTGCGTCAGTTCTGCGGACGATAGGGACTTTTGCGCCAACATTTGCCCCAGGGCTTCGGCGGATTTGAAAAAAAGTTCTTCCATGGTTACTCCACGATTCGCGGGACTAAAATTTGATTATTTTTTTGCTCTGGAGCGTTTAGCAGAGCGGTTTCGGCGGGAAAACTTTCTCCCGGCTGATCGTCCCGCAAAATACTGTGAATGGCCGAAGCGTGGAGCATTGGCTCTACGCCCTCGACGTCCACCGCCTTAATTTGCGCCATGTAAGCGAGCATCGTATTGAGTTGTTCGGCGATTGTCTTTCGCTCTTCATCCGCCAGGGCAATGCGGCACAGCTCCGCGATGGGATCAACGTCTATATTTTCCATATCAAGCGCGGAAATTGTACACCAAATGCTAAAAGTCAAGTCTAAATTTCATATTTCTTCTATTTTTAGGAAGAAAAAAACACACTTTTCTACTTTTAAAAAAATACCCTTTCGCCAAAAAAATCCAGCACAGCTCCGCGGTGAGGTCAATGTCTATATTTTCCATATTAAATATGAAAGTTGTACATCAAATGCTAAAAGTCAAGTCTAAATTTTGAAAAAAATAAAAAA
>JAISBJ010000076.1 GCA_031266235.1 Puniceicoccales bacterium
AAATCTCCGCCCGGATTCCGCCACCCCATTGCTTGCGCCACATTCCACCATTTGGCATTCACTTCGATCACCCCCGATTGCGACGGCTGCTCCGCTAGGGCCACCAATTTTTTCGGACAATCCTTCCCGAAAGACTCCAGCGTGTTACCCGGCTCCGGCAATATAATCGCCCCCCCTTCCTTTTGGAAAAATATTTGCTTCTTTTTTAAATATTCTTCAAAAGCGTTGCCTTCTTCCTGGAAAACGATGCAATAAAAGAAATTTTCTTTTGCATTCGTTCCTTTCGGGTTCGTGAGAAAAAATAGGCCTACGTTGGAACCCATTTTCAAAGCACTGCAATTTTGGCCAATCGGCGGAATAATCGACTGCAAAAGGATATTGATCATCGCATTATTCAGGTCGAACGCCTCCCACAACTTCTGATTTGCAAAAAAATCCTGCAGCCCCGATAATTTTACACACGCAACCGGCTCATCCGCCGCAACCTTATTATCCACGGCAACTTTAGATCCCTCTGGCACCGATTTTGCTTGACTTTCCTGGTTTGATTTCTCTTCATTTGCCGATGTGGAGCTAGATAAAGAAGTCGCGGGCGAAATGGCTTTCGTTTCTTCGCCTTTCGTCGGCATAATTACTGGCGTGGGACTGGGCAAAGTGGCTGCAATTGCTTTTTGTACTTCGCTTTCAGCTCCTTTTAACATTTCTTTTTCTTTCGCTGCCGCGACCGCAGGACTGGGTAAAATAATCTCCGATTCTTTCGGCGTCTCCCCTTGGATACAGGATAAACTCGCTCCCCAAAAATATGACGCCCAAAATAAATAATGACCCTTATTCATAACTGACCTTATATTACTCGCTTTATTCATAAATACAATCGCATTTTTTGCAATTCTTTTTCCGAATGCGAATCTAAAATTCGCAGGGGATTTTGGCGGAAAATAAGTATGTTTTGGCGTGGAATTTGTAAGAAAATTTGATCGCACAGGATTGTAAATATAATCTCTTTTCGGGTAAAACGGCCCATAATTTTCTATTTAATGTAAAATCGCCGTAAATTTTATCGCCGATGATGGGGATTTTTCGCAGCGCACACTGCACGCGCAGCTGGTGTGTCCGCCCCGTGACGGGCTCCAAACGCAGCCTTAAAAGCGGGATTCCACCCATTTCCAACTCCCTTTCGACGCCGTACCGCGCCACCGCTTCGTCGCATCGCCCGGGCGCAACCCGCAAATGCCCCTGCTCCCGCTGTTTTGTTAAAATATCATAAAATTCCCCCGCCTCTTGGATTTTTTGATAGCGGGTCAGGGCGCAGTAGATTTTGTGGACCTCCCGATTAAAAAAACACCAGCGAATGGCTTCCGCAATGGTTTCGTCGAAGCACCCCACCAGTAAACCGGAAGTCGGCGTGTCCAAACGGTTAAGTAAAAAAAATGTTTGCCCGTCGGGTAAAATGTAGCAGCGCCGCTTCGAATCGTAGGGCGCTCGAACGATACTTTTGCGATCCACTCGGCCATCGATATTCGGCACAGACTGGACGCCGCAGGGCTTGTAAAGCGCAGTGACACCGTTTCCGTCGGCGCAAACCGCGTAGGCCTTGGGATCCAACACTTCAAAAAAAATTCCGTCCACGACCCCATGCAACGAAATTAAAATCGCCATAAAGATTAAAGATTAAAATTTTGTCTTGAAAAGTAGCGAAGAATCTCGAAATTTAAAACCCTCGCGGGCCCTTAGCTCAGCGGTTAGAGCAGGGGACTCATAATCCCTTGGTCGCAGGTTCGAATCCTGCAGGGCCCACCAATGGAAGTAATGCTTAAATCAGCCCGCATGAAAATTTCTGGCGCAAAATGTGCCTTTTTTTGACGCGGCATTCTCCCCACCCTCTGCCACCGAGCCTTGAAACTTTCTTCATAATTGTCAAGCGACTTTTTTCCAGAAAATTAACAAAATATATTCCCCGCTATCCGCTCCCAGTAAAAAATCAAAGAAATTCATTTTTTTTAACCTCTCAGGCACAAAATTCTACGGAAAAATAGCCTCCGCGGTGGCGAGGGGCGGAATCGAACCGCCGACACAAGGATTTTCAGTCCTCTGCTCTACCGACTGAGCTACCTCGCCAGGATGCCCAAAACTTCTACAACCTTCTCCGCCCATGTCAATCGTTTTTTACGGAAATCTCTGCAAATTTTTCCCCAATACACAAATTTTCCACGCAAACAAAATAAGCAATTGACACCCCTTTTCCCATAATTAATTTTCAGAAAATCCAGCTACATTTTCGCTGTGAAAAAATTATTCGCATTTTTTTCGACCTACGCCCCACTTCCATTCCTCTCGGCCGCCGAAAAATTCCCCATCCTCCTCGAAACTTACGGCGCGCCCGATGGCTCCGAAAATCTGTGGCAAATTCTGTCGGCACGCGTAAAAATCGCCCCCTTCAACGGCGTTGCGACGCTGATTTTCCTCTGCGCCATCACCCACACTTTCCTCGCGCCCTACTTCCTCGGCCTGGCCCAGCGATTCCACCGCGACACCCCGAGGGATAAAATGTTGGCGGCATTACTGCATTTTTTCGGCGAAGTGGAAGTCGTCTTTGGGCTTTGGATCGTCCCTCTCATGGGCGCTATTTTTTATTTTTACAATTGGCGGGCCGTTGTAAATTATTTTCGCGGCGTCAATTACGTCGAACCCCTATTCGTCGTCGTCATTATGGCGATCGCTGCGAGCCAGCCCGTCCTGCATTTCGCCCGCGCTTGCATGCAAAAAATCGCTTCCGTCGGCGGCAATACGCCCTGCGCTTGGTGGTTTGCCATCGTGACCATCGGCCCTTTGCTGGGGTCGTTCATCACCGAGCCCGCCGCCATGACCATTTCCGCCCTACTCCTCGCGCAACAATTTTATGCGCTGCAGCCATCGGTGGCCTTTCGCTACGCGACGCTGGGGCTACTGTTCGTCAACGTGTCCATAGGCGGGACGCTCACCCATTTTGCGGCGCCGCCCATTTTAATGGTTGCGGGGAAGTGGAATTGGGACACGGGCTACATGTTTTGCCATTTTGGATGGCGAGCGGTCCTCGGGATTATTTTTTCCGCGACCCTCTACGGATTCGCTTTCCGCCGAGAATTTTCCATCCTAAAACAAAAATTTAACCCCTCAGCCGCCGACCAACGCACCACTTCCATCCCCCGCTGGATCGTCGCCGTCCACCTATTTTTCCTGGCCTGGACCATATTGAATATCCACACGCCGGCGCTCTTTATTTTTGGATTTCTTTTCTTTCTGGGTTTTGTAAAAATTTCACAAATTTATCAGGCGCCCATAGATTTAAAATCGCCTATTTTGGTTGGATTTTTTCTAGCGGGGCTGGTAACGCACGGGGGATTACAGGGGTGGTGGATCGAGCCGCTTTTGGGGCGGATGAACGCGTCGCTGCTATTTCTCGGGGCCACGGCGCTGACGGCCTTCAACGACAACGCCGCCATCACTTACCTGGCATCGCTCGTGCCGGCCATTGCTTCCGACGCCGCGCTGCAGCATGCCGTCGTATTTGGAGCGGTAACGGGCGGCGGTCTGACGGTCATCGCAAACGCCCCCAATCCGGCTGGACAAGCGGTTCTCGGAGCATATTTCCCGGAAAAAATCTCCCCCGCAAAACTGTTTCTCAGCGCAACGTTGCCCACCGTCATTCTAGCCCTGTGTTTTAATTATTTGTAAAATTAATAAAAAAACTTCCTCCATAAAACTATTTTTCAGTGGGACTTGCGAATTTCTCAGAAAAAAATTTCCCCTGCAAAACTATTTCTCAGTGCGGCCTTGCCCACCGCCATTCTAGCCCTGTGTTTTAATTATTTGTGAATTTTATATAAAAAATCAATCCTATTCCCCGATCATTTAGTGTTGCCTTTTATTTTTTCCCATTTCTCTTATTTTGGTTATATGACGAGGTGTATTGTAAAGTTTTTTATGCTCGCTTTTTTGTTTACGGCGGGATGTTTTCAGCGGCAAAGTGACGTGTTGCGCGTCGGTAATGCGGTCGAGCCGGCCACCCTAGACCCCCAGCTCGCTCCGGGACTCACGGAAGCTAAAATTGTGACCGAGCTTTTCGAAGGGCTACTCGTCCCCGACGGCCGCACGCTTAAGCCGCTCCCGGGCATGGCCCAGTCCTATAGCGTTTCGCCCGACGGCTTGGAGTATACATTTTTCCTGCGCAACAATATTTTTTGGACCAATGGCGATCCCGTCGTCGCGCAAGATTTCGTCGACGCCATCGAGCGCGGGTTAGCAAAAAGTATCGCGTCGCCCTGGGTCGATTTTTACTTTCTTTTGAAAAATGCCCAGCCGTATTATAAGGGAATTGTTTCCTTCGGGGAAGTGGGTGTCCGGGCCGAATCTCCGAAAATCCTCAAATTCACGCTCGAACAGCCCACCGATTTTTTCCTCCCCCTACTCACCCACTGGGCGTGGGCCCCCGTCAATCGTAAAAATATCGAGCAATATGGCGACTTTTTTGACCGCAATAATCGCTGGACAAAGCCGGAAAATATCGCGACCAACGGCCCCTATTTGTTAAAATCCGTGGCCATCGGCGATAAAATTGTTTTACAAAAAAGTAAACGATACTGGGACGCGAGGAATGTAAAAATTAGCGACGTCCACTTTATTTCCGGCGTCGACCCCTCCACCGAAGAAAATATGTTCGTCACGAAACAACTGGATATCACCGAAAATGTCCCCGCCGATAAAATGGCGTCCCACCGGTCCCGCGGCACCCTGAAAACCGCTTCATCTCTGGGCAGCTCCTTCTACTGGTTCAATTGTAAAAAAAGGCCCTTCGACGACCCCAGAGTCCGCCGAGCCCTCAGTCTAGCCATCGACCGCGCCGCCCTAGGGCAGTTGCGGAATCGCGGCCCCGGATTCGAAGCCTACGCCCTCGTCCCGCCGGGAACGATGCATTACCCCTCTAAAAACGCATTCCAAGCGGACGTCGCCCTCGCCCGACAACTCCTCGCCGACGCGGGCTACCCCAACGGAGAAAATTTCCCGCCTTTTACCATTCTTTACAACACAACCGATAATTGGAAAATTATATCCGAGGCCGTGCAGGAAATGTGGCGAAAAAATCTCAATATCCATGCCGATTTGCAGAGCGTCGAGTGGGGGGTATTCCTCGCGGAACGGCGGCGCCACGCGTTCGATATTTGCCGCGGGGGCTGGATCGGCGACTTCAACGACGCAACCACGTTTCTAAACCTGCTCCTCTCCCAAAATAGTAATAATCACGCCCAGTGGGGCAGCGAGACTTACGACCAACTGCTGCAGCAGGCTTCCCGCGAAAAAAGTCCCGAAAAACGCGCTAAAATACTGGCCGAAGCGGAGGTTTCGATGTTCGCAGAAATGCCCATTCTCCCCCTCTATTTCGATTCCATCTGCCACCTGGTCGCGCCGCGCATCAAAGGCTGGTTCCCCAATATCCTCGACTGGCACCCCCTGAGGGCCGTCTCCTTCGAATAAATTTTGTCAATTAAATAAATTTTGTTGCGCAATCAATGTAAAATTTTTTCATTTGGTGCGATGTTTGGAAAAAAAACCAAGGAATCGCGGGCGCAGTACATCCTCGAATTCGAGCGGCCTTTGCGCGAACTCCAGAAAAATCTCGACGAACTAATGGAGCGGTCGCAGAGTGCGCGGGTCGATATCTCCTGCGAAATCAGTGCGCTCGAACAGAAAATCGCCAGCGAAGAACGTAATATTTTTGCGAATCTTTCCACTTGGCAGCGCATCCTCATCGCGCGCCACCCCGAACGCCCCTACTCCTTTGACTATATTTACAATATTTTTTCCGATTTCCAGGAGCTGCACGGCGACCGACTTTTTCGCGACGACCGCGCGATTATTGGGGGACTGGCGATGCTCGGCGACGAACCCGTGCTGATCATCGGAGAGCAAAAAGGCCGCTCTCTAAGCGAAAATATGGAACATAATTTTGGGAGCCCCCACCCCGAAGGCTATCGCAAAGCGCTCCGTTTGATGAGATTGGCAGAAAAATTTTCGCTCCCGATCATTACTTTTGTGGACACGGCGGGGGCATACCCTGGCATCGGGTCGGAGGAGCGGCATGTCGCCGAAGCGATCGCCGTCAATCTGCGCGAAATGGGGCAACTCGCGACGCCCATCATTTCGGTTGTGATCGGCGAAGGTGGGTCTGGCGGTGCGCTGGGGATCGCCGTTTCCGACGTCGTGATGATCCTGGAAAATGCCTATTACTCGGTGATTTCGCCGGAAGGCTGCGCGGCCATTCTCTGGAAAGATCGCAAATTCGCTCCCGACGCCGCCGAAGCGCTCCAGCTTTCTCCGCAAAATTTAATCCAGTGGGGCATCGCCGAAGAAATCATTCCCGAGCCGCTCGGTGGCGCCCACCGCAATCCCAGCGTCACCTTTCTTTCCACCAAAGAAGCCATTCTCCGCCATTTGCGTGCGCTCAAAAAATTATCGCCGAAGCAATTGTTAGAAAAGCGCTATGCCCGCTTCCGAAACATCGGCATTTTTACCCAGGAACAGCCCACCTGAGCGCGGGACTGTCTTGAAATTTTGAATTATTACGAAATTTTAACATTTTGCGCATCGCAAATTCCGCCTGCTTCCCGTCGTTCCACTGGTTGACCGGCTAACAAATCTAAACACGCCCAAATTCAACTTCCGGATTCACCTCGGGCGCGCCTTTTAACACCTAAGCGCGGGACTGTCCCGAAATCTTGAATTATTACGAAATTTTAACATTCTGCGCATCGTAAACTCTGCCTGCTTCCCGTCGTTCCACTGGTTGACTGGCCGCAAATACCCGACGACGCGCGAATATACTTCCGTCTTCGCCCCACAACGGGGACAACTCTTCTGCTCCCCGGATAAATACCCGTGCTGAGGACAAATCGAAAACGTCGGCGTCAGCGAAAAATAGGGCAGTTTGTAATTGCTGGCAATCTTTTTTACTAATTTTTTCACAATGCCGGTGTCGTAAATCCGCTCGCCAAGAAAACAGTGCACCACCGTCCCCCCGGTAAACTTCGTCTGCAACTCATCCTGATGGTCCAAAATAGCAAAAAGATCGTCCGTGTAATTCACCGGGACATGCACCGAATTCGTGTAAAACGGCGCCGCCCCACCACCGGCATCGATAATTTTATCGCCAAATTTATCCTTGTCCTTCAGCGCTAATCGAAAAGACGTGCTCTCCGCCGGCGTCGCTTCCAAATTGAAATGGTGCCCCGTCTCCGTCTGAAATTCGACCATCCTCTCGCGCATGTAATCGAGGATCTCCAACGCAAATTCCTTCCCCGCTTCCGCCGTAATGCCCTCGCCCAATAGGTTCAAACACGCCTCGTTCATGCCCACAATCCCAATGGTCGAAAAATGATTCTTCCAGTAACAACCTAGGCGCTGCTTGATCCACTTCAAATAGAACGTCATGTAGGGGTACAAATTGGCGCTGGTCAACTTCTCCAGCAACGAACGCTTGATCTCCAAACTCTCCTTGGCTAAATTCATCAGCGCCCCCAAACGCTGTAAAAATTCTTTTTTTGTCTTTGACAAATAGGCCATGCGCGGTAAATTAATGGTAACAATGCCCACGCTCCCGGTCAGGGGGTTGGCCCCGAACAGCCCGCCGCCACGTTTCTCCAAATGCGTATTATCGATGCGCAAACGGCAGCACATCGAGCGCGTATCCTCCGGCTTCATGTCGGAATTAATGAAATTCGAGAAATAGGGAATGCCATATTTCCCGGTCATCTCCCAGAGGCCCTCCAAATTCTCGTTGTCCCAATCGAAATCCTTCGTGAGATTTATGGTGGGGATCGGGAACGTCATCACCCGGCCATGGGCATCTCCCTGCGCCATGACTCGGAAAAATACGCGGTTAAATACGTCCATCTCCCGCTGAAATTCGCGGTACGTCGCCTGCTGGTACTCGCCGCCGATGATCACGGGCATATTCGCCAGGTGTCCGGGGCAAAATAAATCCAATGTAATATTTGTAAACGGCGTTTGAAAACCCGCCCGCGTCGGAACATTGATGTTAAAAACAAACTCCTGCAGCGCCTGCTCCACCTGCCGCTCGTCCAAATGATCGTAGCGGATAAATGGCGCCAGCAGGGTATCGAAATTCGAGAACGCTTGGGCGCCAGCGGCTTCCCCCTGTAGCGTGTAAAAAAAATTGACAACCTGGCCCAACGCCGTGCGAAAATGCTTCGGCGGCCGAGCTTCGAGCTTCCCGGAAACACCCCCGAAGCCCTCCCGCAATAAATCCGCTAAATCCCATCCAACGCAGTAAACGGATAGCTGGGTCAGATCGTGCAAGTGGAAATCGCCCGACTCGTGGGCATTGCGTATGCGCTCGGGGTAGATCCGATTCAGCCAATAATTCTGGCTGACGGAGCCGGACAAATAGAAATTCAGCCCCTGCAGCGAATAACTCATATTACTGCTTTCGCGGACCTCCCAATCCAACTTCGAGAGGTACTGGTCGATGCGGTCAATTTCCACCCGCTTGACAAAATCGGGCGCGCGATTGCGGCGATCCAGGGCCAGAATCATCATTTTTGCACTTGCAGTGTAAGGGGATTGGAGCAGTGCCTCCTCGATTTTATTTTCAACTTGTTCAAAAGCATCCAACTGATCGCTTTGGACCTGGGCCATAACGCCGTCGGTTAGGGCCTGCGCTTCCGCGGAATCGAATTCCCTCGTTGCCTGACCGACTCTCAAAAAAATATCGCAGACCTGCTGGCGCAACTCAACCCCCCGCAACCATTGGACATCCAAATCCGCACTTTTATCAAAATCCTGTTTCATCATTTTTTTAAAATCCATACTACATCTAGTCATAAAAATCAAACTACGTAGTATATATAGTGCATTTAATGGGAATGCGAGAACTTTTTTCGAAAACTTATTCACAGCCATTATTGCTAGGCGGGGACATGAATTTTCCGTTTTTTCGGAAAGTTATTCACAATTCTGGAGGCGATTTTGGGCGGAAAAAATCATTGGAGTGGTGGAAATTAGTGGGCAAAAAATCTGGCCACTTTTTACTGCCGACCCAACATACCCAGCCAAGCGC
>JAISBJ010000021.1 GCA_031266235.1 Puniceicoccales bacterium
GAAACATGTCTTGCCACCAGGAATTTTTTACATTTTTTTTAATTTCCGCCCCCAAAGGACCGTAGTCGAAGCAGCCGGCGACGCCGTTGTAAATCTCGGAGGACGGGAAAATAATTCCCCGCCGCTTGCATAAACCAATGACCTGATCCATCGTCGGACCTCCGTACTCTCCGCGCTCCGCCATACTTTTTCTATAAAAATTTTCCAAAAAATAACGCTAAAATCGCCCACTGCAATACTAAATTTCCGCAAAAATTTTTCACATAAAAATATTCAAATCGCTCCCTTTAATATTAAATTTTTTGTAAAAATTTTACAAATCAACCCCAAAACATCCTCGCCCATCAAAGGCCGCGTGCCAGCCAGCCCTTTTGGTGAATCGTGTTCCTGATGCCAAGGGCCGCCGTGTATAAATACACCGCGTACAAAATGCATTGCTGCCGCTCCCCTATGCAAAAATTGTGCCACACCAGCACCGCATTCGTCATCAGCCATAAGACGTAGCTTAACTTCAGGCGCATCGTCGCATTATAATAGGACCCCAAAAGCGCAACGACCATCACGATCCATAGTAAAATTTGTGTCAAATTTTCACAAAACCAACCCATAACACCGCTCACAATCTAAATAAATTTTACCACCATCCCCTACCCGGATCCCGCTCGCCCACATGTCGCCGTATGTCAGCACGCGCACCCGATCGCCAAAATTTTCCATCAACAAACGCTCAAATAAATCCTCTATCCTCCTCGCAAATTGCCTGTCCGTGTCGCGCACGCCGTCGGCCTGCAGCGCATCACAGCCTTCGCTTTTTACAAAAAAAATGTCGTCGTACTCGCCCGTCCAAACCTTAAACGCCTCCAATAAACCGCTCTCGAGGCCGGAAATACTTTCTTGGCGCGTCGCTTCCGAATAGACAAAAGAGTCCAAAACCCCGCGGTCCAACACGAGGTGGCGGTACCCGTAGGCGATCGCTTCCAATTCCTTCACGGCCTGTTTGAGCGCAATGTATAGCGTCGAATTTACAGTCTGGCCCTGATTGATCGGGAACGGCGATTCGCGGGCCGTCTCGCTTAAAACAACAGCATTATAGCCATTTTTTTTGAGCTCCGAACAAATGCGGTGGGACAGCGTCGACTTCCCGCAGCCGTGGGTCCCCGTAATCAGATGCCGATAAATTTTCGCCATATTTTCTAAAAGCTATCCCTGTTTTTAAAAATGCAAGCTTTTTTTCATATTTTTAGAGCAGTGCGTTTTGGAATCAGATGCCGATAAATTTTCGTCATATTTTCTAAAAGTTATCCCTGTTTTTAAAAATGCAAGCTTTTTTTTCATATTTTTAGAGCAGCGCGTTTTGGATCCACGAAACCGCGTCATTTTGGGCGTCGGCCGAAAGAATTCGCCGCAATTCCTCCCCGTCTTTCTGCGCGCGCAGGCGGATTTCCGGGTCGTTCAAACAGTCGCGCAACGCGTGGCAAATGAGTTTCGGTTTCGCGGAAAATTGTAAAAATTCGCGGGCCGATTCACGATTTAAAAGAATGTTTGCGATGTGTAAAAATTTTACCTTGACGAGGACCTTCGCCAGACCGTATGTAAAAATATTCGCCCGGTAAACGACGACGCCCGGGATCCCCGCCAAAGCACAGTTCAGCGCCATCGTCCCCGAGCTCATCAGCGCCGCACCCACCGGAATCTTTTTCGCCCCACTCCGAATAAAAATAGTGGATATATTTGCATATTTTTTACTAATGCTTTGCAAAACCCCCAAAATATCGTCGTCGGGATAAACCACAACGACCTCGCGCATTTCACCGAATTTTCGCAACTGTTTAACGGTGTCGAGCATGATGGGGAAAATTTTTCGCACGGGCGCTTTCCGGCTCCCCGGCAGCAAAAGAATCGGGCCGTCGGGGATGTGGTGGACCGGCAGCTCGTAGTCCTCCTCCAAAAACGGGTGGCCCAAAAATTGCACGTCGAGGGCGGTGTCCCGGTAGCACGCCTTCTCGAACGGGAAAATCGTCCCCAGGGCGTCGATATATTTCGCGATCACAAAGCGCCGCTTCGCCTTCCAAGCCCAAATTTGCGGGCTAATATAGTGGTATAATTTTACTTTTCCGCCCCCTTTGAAGCTGATGCCGCGCCGAAAAAGTTCCTTCGCGATGCGCAAATTGAGGCCCGGGAAGTCCACGAAACAGACCGCTTTGGGCTGATATCGGGCGATCCAATCGCAGGTTATTTTTAAAAATTTTGAGAAAAATGAAAGGTTGCGCAACACTTCCGCGACACCTACGACGGAAAATTCCACCAAATTAAAGAGAAAATCGACGCCCGTTTTTTCGAGATTATCGCCGCCGATCGCGCAAATACTGTACTGGGGATATTTTATTTGCAATTTTTTGACAAATGTGGCCGCGTGTTCATCGCCGGAATACTCCCCCGCGATGACCAGCAAATCGGGGAATTCGGCCGCTATCTCGTTGAACGCAATCCTGTGCATGGCCATTATTAAAACGAAAAATAATCACGTCGCCATCTCTAACTTTGTAATCCCGGCCCTCGAGGCGATATTTCCCCGCCTCTTTCGCGGCGAGTATCGATCCGGCTTTGACTAAATTTTCACAATTAATTAAAACGAAAAATAATCACGTCGCCATCCCTAACTTCGTAATCTCGGCCTTCGAGGCGATATTTCCCCGCTTCTTTCGCGGCGAGTATCGATCCGGCTTTGACCAAATTTTCACAGCTCACCACCTCCGCTTTGATGAACCCGCGCTCAAAATCACCGTGAATAATCCCCGCGCACTGGGGCGCTTTCATCCCCACTTTGAACGTCCACGCGCGCACCTCCATCTCGCCCGCCGTAAAGTAAGAAGCCAGGCCCAACAGGTCGTAGGTCGCCCGAATGAGCCCCGAAACACCGCTGTCCTCCACGCCAAAATCACTCAGGTAGGCCCTCGCTTCCTCGGCGGAAAAATCGATCAAATCCGCTTCCAATTGGGCGCAAATCCTACAACACCCGGCGCCGCGCCCGGATTGTAAATAATGGCCGACGCGCTCCGTAAATTTATTCCCGCTCGCCATCTCCCCTTCGGACACATTGCAGGCGTAAATGACGGGCTTCGAAGATAGCAAATTGAACGATCGGAGCAAAATTTTCTCTTCCTCGCCCACTTCCAACGCATTCGCCCGATTCCCTCCGTCGAGGTGGTTTTGCAGGCGCTGTAAAAGTTCGGCGGCCTTGGCAGCTTCCCGATCACCGGTACGAGCTTTTTTTAAATTTTTATTAATCTGATTTTCAATGGATTGTAAATCCGCCAAAAGCAGTTCCGTTTCGATGATTTCGATGTCGCGCAGGGGATCAATATTGCCGGCGCTGTGAATAATATCGCCATTTTCGAAGCAGCGCACCACGTGAATAATCGCATCGACTTCGCGAATGTTCGCCAGAAATTTGTTGCCAAGGCCCTCGCCGCGATTCGCCCCCGCCACGAGTCCCGCTATGTCGACGATTTCGATCGCCGCTGGAACCAATTTTTCCGTCTTTGCGATGGGTTTGAGCGCCGCCAGACGCCCATCGGGGACCTCGACGACGCCGACGTTGGGATCGATGGTGCAAAAGGGATAATTCTCCGCCTGGGCCTTGCGCGTCCGCGTCAACGCATTGAATAGCGTACTTTTCCCCACGTTCGGCAACCCGACAATCCCCGCTTGCAACATGCCCCCAGCTAAAAAATTCCCTCGACTTCTGCAAGAATTTATCGCTCGAATTGCTCCCGAAAAAAAATGATTTTCCGCTAAAAATAAAGAAAAATTTTATGAAAATTTTAAATATATGCAAGCAAAACAGAAATTTTTACATTTTAATAACATAATTCCCTTTCGCAACACAGTAAAATTATTATTATAAAAGTATGAGCTTTGGAAAAATTGATCTGGGCAGAGGAAATTATGCAACCTTCAGCGGCAACGCTAATGCCCAAGCACAAAACGCTACCCAAGCCAACCTGCACCTCAGCAACGGACGAGAATTCACCATTTCAGTCGACGTAGCCACAACAGCAAACACAGGAAGGGGGATTATTGGCACAATAAAAGCCAAAGTACGCGCGATGTTCACTACGAAAGTAAGTATACTCAGAAAATTAGCCCAACGCCAAACCCTTTCCGGCCCAGAATTAAAAAAGGCAATGCAATGCCTCACTAAATTTTACAGGCAAGGTGATCAATCGGCGAAAGTAAAAAGTATGATAGAAAATTTGACCCGACCAACGGGAAATCAAACCTCTGCGACCGTCCAAGAAACAGCGGCCAGTCAATGTATAGAAGCCCTTTGCGGCCCAGAACAATTGCGAGAAGTCTTTCGCATTAGGGATCAAAATATTTTTTCAAAAGCCAATGCCGCGCACTATGGAGCAATTATGCAAGCGGCTTTCGATCAAGCAAGAATACAAAACGGCTTCGCATTCCACTCCGCATCCAATGATCTTCAGCAAGCCATCGCCAGATGTCTGGAAAATTTACCGGATCCACCGGCAAAAAAAGATTTTTTAACATGTATTTCAAAAATGAAAAAAGCGACCATCGCCGCGCTAGATCAATTATCACCGGGACAAGGAAAAAAGCTCTTTGCAAAATACTATCCTGAAGCTTTAAACAATAATTCCGCTGCTTGGGTACCGTTTCGACGGGAAGTAGCGTTGGTTACAAAGCGTGGAACAACGGAGCAGTTTGCCTCCGCCCTTACGCCGGCTCACAAGATGGGATGCTTCTCCTACTTGGGAGGCGACGGACAACCCGCAGGTATTTCTTCAATGGATCGCAATACGCCACATGCCATGAATTTATGGGAAACCCGAGTGACTTCTTCCGACGGACAACCACTTTTCCAAGCCATTCGCCACGGATGTACTAGGGGACAAAAAAGTGCAAGTGAAGAAATTTTAACGGCATGTTTGGCACAAAAATTCGGAATGAAACAACTCACCAATGGAACCAAAAATGAAGGAACAGCAGATAATCCCTATTCTTTGCAACTGGCAAACATGCAACTCATGACCCCCGGAGGCTCTATTACTGGAGTTAGTACGGACAAGTCATTGCCTTTGAAGCAAATAAAAGGATTTCGGGAGTTGGCTAACCGCCCACAGCCCATAGCATTAACAATCCCGACGCCAAACGGAAGGCAAATTTTCGTAAAACTCGAGCCTCCTCTATTGTTCAATTTCCCAACTAATTTACAGCATTTTACCCACGGTATCCGCATGGTGGAAAAGGACGAAGGCGGCGAAATAAAAAAACAAAATACCGCAAGTATGGAAGCTTTACTGGGGAAAAGAGCCATAGAAAGCGCTTCAATTCATCCCAATGATTTTAATCCTCAAAATATTGATTTGGATCGTGAAAAAAATCTTTTCCCCGAAGACTCCCTCGTGGGAAAATTTTTACGCTCAGACGCCCCCGATGACAAAAAGAAAATCGTCGTCCAACTCGCCCACCAAATCGCCGATATATGGCGATCAGATCAACACAAAACTAACGCCACTGAACCCTACGCCATCCAGTCGCGCATCGCATTGCTCACTTACCAGCTGGGGCTGTCCACTACCTTTAATTGTAAAAGCGGTAAGGATCGAACGGGCATACTCGACACTGAAACGAAAAATTTGGCAATGGAAATTGAAATGAATGGAGGAATCGTCCCCGAATCCTACCACACGCTAGACGACCGCGAAAAATATAATTTGAGCAGCATGGTCGACGCCAGCGGCGCAAATCACGTCACGAGAGCGTGTACGGGGGTCGCCGGTTTGAAAATCCAGAGGACTTTCGGGCCGTTCAGATTTTCCGGCGTGGAAAATCGGGCGGGAGACGTCCTAGGAGCTGCAAAATTGGCTAAGGGATGAGGCTTAAAGCAAAAAATGGGCTAAAAAGAACAAAAGCCCAAGGAGTTTCATTCCTTGTAAGGCATGCGGCGAAGCCGCATGCCTTGCGCGCTTTGCGCGCGGCTTTTGTTCCGAGTCTCGAAATACCCGAGAAATAAAGTAAAAAAATTCCAAAATAAAACCTATATTTTTTCAAAAAAACGTTTATTCTTCGACGCTGACAACGGCGGTCCAATCGTCGCCGACGAAAAATCCCAATCGCCCGTGCTGGATGGCGTGTTTATCGAGCAATGCCGTAACGGCCTGCATTTCCGCTTTCTGGACTTCCTCCGGATTATTTCCTGTCGCCTTTCGGACGAACATATTTTCCGGCAAATCGAAGGATTCGCCGCCGCGTGCGAAGGAACGCTTATACCCCAGCATCATCAACGCCCGGTGAATTTTCCCATTATTTTCCTCGGAATCGTGAAAAATTGTCACCAAAAAATGCTTCAAATCACTCATAATTTTCCCAACCGCATGTCCAATGTATGGCAAATTTTTTCATTCTTTCAAAACAATTTCTTATAAATCTAAAATTTTCGCTCAAAAAAAATCGAAATCCATCAGCGGCGACACAACTTCCAACACAGGCAAACGCCCAAAATTTGCAATAAAATATTGGGAATCCAGAGGATCAAATGCGGATGGATGTAAAGTTTTTTTTAAATTTCCCCGTGCCCAACCATATATACATGAAAATTTTTTCATTCTTTCAAAACAATTTCTTATAAATTCAAAATTTTCGCCAAAAAAAAATCGAAATCCATCAGCGGCGACACAATTTCCAACACAGGCAAACGCCCGAAATTTGCAATAAAATATTGGGAATCCAAAGGATCAAATGTGGCTGGATGTGCGGCTTCGTTTCCAAAAATGATAAAATCATCATCAAAAAAAAGTAAATTACACAGAGCAATAGCGCGAGCGCCACGTTCAGCGACGCCTCTCGCCGCTCCAATTTCACCGACAGCGGCAGCGTTACCAAAACGAGGGCCAAAATCGCAAAAGCCATCGCGCCCTTCATCTGCATCTCCACCTGAACCGCCATGTAAGTCGCCCCGTCACATTTTTTTACACTTTCTTCGCGTAATATTAGCAATTCCCGCAGCGTCATATGCCGAATTTTTTTTGGCTTGACCATCGCCCCAAAAATATTTTCCCACTTCAAATCCAGCGATAGCCGCTCAAACGAAACCAGCGGCGAAATTTTTCCCTCGCCCAATTGCTTTTCGACGGTCCCGCGCTCCAAAGTGAGAACGAGGGCTTGTCTCGACTCGTCGTAAACGCACGTCCCCCGCTCGGCGTGGATGTAGGAAGCGACGTTTTCCCGGTCGTCGAGCTCCCAAATGTGAAAATCATGTAACCGATCGCCCGCAATTTCCTTGACAAAAAAAATGTACCCCGGAAAATCGCGGATGAATTTTTGCGCCGCGATGAAGCGCAGCGGCTCCTCGCGAATGATGTTCTGGATCCTGCTTTTTACAGCGGAAATCGCCCGCGGAGCATAGTGGAAATTCACGGCCAGCGACAGTAAAACGCCGCAGCTCGCCAGAAATAAAATCGCCGAAAACATCTTCAGCGGCCCCACTCCGGAGCTTTTTAGCGCCAAAAATTCGCGATCAGCCGCCATCCCGCCCACGGCCAGCAGCGTCGCCGCAACGAAGCCGAACGGGAGCGCGTGGGAAGCCATCGGCGGCAGCAGCATCGCCATCAAAGCGGCACAATCGCCGAGAGTCAACTTGCCGCTGACCAGCAAATCCATCATCCCCTTCAGCACGTTTCCCGCGACGAGTACGGCGGCCAGGAAGGCGACCGACAGCGCCAGATGGCACAAAAATTGCCTCAAAATGTACTGGAGGAGAAGTTTCAACGGGTCCGACGACCCGCATTTTTGCAATCGCAGCGCCAAATACCAGAAAATATTTCCCCAAAATGACCGCCCGCCAAAAAATTTGCGAAAAAATTTACGAAAAGTATTGACAAAGCGAAAAAATCCTTAGAAATTCAATGCCATGGTTCGGAAATTATATTTTTACATTTATGGCTGACGATTGCATTGAGGTATTAGGAAAAGTAATCGCCGTTTTGCCGGGAACGATGTTTCGCGTGGAGCTTGAGAATGGGCACTTTGTATTGGCGCACATTTCGGGGAAATTGAGGAAAAATTTCATTCGCCTCGCGGTCGGCGATCGCGTGCGCATGGAGATGAGTCCCCACGACCTCGAGCGGGCGCGCATTACGTTTCGCCTCAAAAATGCGACCGTACAGAAAAATAAGCCCATACACAGTTACGGCCCGCGGCGACCCTCCCGCTAAATTTCCGCCCGATGTCCGATACGATTGTTGCCTTGGCTACGCCATTTGGCGTGTCTGCTATTGCTAAAATCCGGCTAAGTGGCCCGTCGGTTTCGGCGCTTATGGAGCGGCATTTGGGGCGGGGGAGTTCGGCGGCGCCGTGCGTGTTTTTGGCGCACTACCGCTCGGTTTCCGGGAAAATGATCGACCAAGTCGTGGCGCTATTTTTTCCTGCGGGTCGGGCGTACACGGGCGAAGATTCGCTGGAGATCGACTGCCACGGCAATCCCCTGATTATCCGCTCCATTATTGAGGATTTGCGGGTTTCGGGATGCAGGGGGGCCGAGCCGGGGGAGTTCACGAAGCGCGCCTATTTGAACCGCAGGATCGATCTTTGCCAAGCGGAAGCGGTGCTGGACGTCATCCACGCGACCAATAAAAATGCGCTCGAAATCGCGCAAAAGCAATTGCGCGGGGCTTTGAGCGAAAAAATTTTCCATCTCAACGACGCGCTCCTCGGCACACTGGCCGAAATCGAAGTTTACATTGATTTTACGGATGAGGAGTGGGAATGGGACGAAAAAATTTCCGAAAAATTGGAGGGCGTGCTGCTGGAAATCGATGAAATTATGGGCAGCCACCGCTTTCGCCGGGCACTGTTCCATGGAATTTCGGTGGCGATCGTCGGCCATCCGAACGCGGGAAAAAGCAGTCTACTGAACGCCCTGTTGGGCGAAGAGCGGGCGCTGGTGAGCGACATTCCCGGCACGACGCGCGATTTTATTAGCGAAAATATTACAATTGAGGGGTTTTTTGTAAAAATTATTGACACGGCCGGTCTGCGCGCAACGAACGATACAATCGAGCAGCTGGGCATTCAAAAAACGATCGCCAATATTCGCGCCGCGGATCTTTGTTTAATCGTCGTCGACCAAAACGACCCGCAGCCCCTCGCAGAAGAAATGATCGGGGAATTGCAAAAAAAGCAATGCATCCTCGTTGTCAATAAAATAGATCTTTTTGGGAAAATTTCGTCAAATTTTTGTAAAGAATTGCGACATTTGCCGCGGACATTTATCTCCGCCAAACGGGGCACCGGGCTCGACGCGTTGAAAGCGGCCATCGCAAACAAAATCCGCGAATGCGCGCTTTTGCCGGAGGACGTCGCCGTCGCCATTAACGAGCGCCACCGCGAGATTTTCCGCGATGTGCGTAATTTAATTTTTTCCGCGAAAAATACCCTCGAAAATCAGCGCTCCTATGAATTGTGCGCCAGCGATTTGAGGCTGGTCCTCGAAACATTGGGCTGCATCACGGGGAAATATGACGCCGAAAAACTCCTGGATAAAATTTTCAGCCAATTTTGCGTCGGCAAATAAACTCACAAAATTATTACAATTTTTTGCTCGCTAAAATCAACGCCTAACGGGAGAGCCGCTCTCGCGACCCTCCCTCTGGATGGATGGTTTTACTTTTGGGAAAATTTCTTAATATTTCACATTTTTTTAAAATTTCATGCCCTATTTTTACATCTTTATTTGCAAATATTTTACACTTTACTCCATTTTACTCATCTGCTGGCCAACAATAATCGACTCGCGCAGCTGGCTGGCTAAATCGGCGACGTTCCCCGGCGAATTGGGCACGAAAATGACATTCGACTTCGACGACCCGGCAATCTCCTTGAGCGTGTCAATGTACTGGATCAAAAGAACCATTTCCATGACGTCCTTCTGCGATAACTCGGGCACCTGGCGCACAAATTCTTCGACGGAATCCTTCAGTCCCGCAACGATCGCATGGCGCTGACCCGCTAACCCCTTCCCGTGTAAAATACTCGCCTCCGCCTCCGCTTCCGCCTGCTTGACCTTCAAAATTTTCTCCGCCTCCCCCTTCTCCATCGCCGCAACGCGCACCCGCTGCGACGCATTGATCTCGTTCATCGCCGCCTTGACGTTGTCCGCCGGCGCAATGTCCGTCACCAGCGCTTTTACAATTTCATAGCCAAACTCCGCCATGACATCGGACAACTCCGCCTTCACCGCGTCCGCTATGTCGTCCTTCCGCCCAAACACGTCGTCCAGCACGATCTTGGGGACCTGCGCCCGCACCACGTCGAATACAAACGCCTCGATCTGCTTCGCCGGACTCTGCAACATGTAAAACGCCTCGTAAATTTTGTTCGGCAAAATGCGGTACTGCACCGAAACCATCAGATTAATGAAGACGTTATCCTGCGTTTTGGTCTCGACATTTACATCGAGTTGATGAATTTTTAACGATAGACGCAGGCGAATCTGGTCCACCAGCGGAATCAAAACGTTGAAACCGGGCTCCGCAATGCGGTAAAATTTCCCGAAGCGCTCGACGATCGCACACGTCTGCTGCTCGACGGTAAACACGCTCGCGAATGCCGCAATTCCCACAATAACCAAAATTATTATCAATGTGTTCATAATTAAAACGGCTCCATTATAGGGAAATGGAAAGTCCAACTCAAGCGATAAAATGATAAACGTTGCAACTATAAGTTCACCTTATGGCAGCTGAAGTTTTTTTTAAATTCGCCGCCGAAATATCGCGCTCATTCCATGAAATTTTTATATTTTTTTATATTTTTTTATATTTTTTTATAATTACAGTGCCCGGAGAAATTCTTTCACAAAAATCACTCCACAGAATTTTTTTTACAAAATCGCCCGCAAAAATTTTCCATAAAATTGAGTCGACAACGGCCAAAAAAATCTCATTTTCAGTAGGTGTGCGCTCGGGTGGTGGAACGGCAGACACGCCAGACTTAGGATCTGGTGCCGCAAGGCGTGAGGGTTCAAATCCCTCTTCGAGCACCAATTGTAAAAAAAATTTTTCTGAGAAGTAAAAAATTCTTCGGCAAAAAAACACCGCAGGCCCCAGCCGTCCGGGAAATATATATATATCAAAAAATTATTTCTCAATCATTTCCCCCTTTCCCGCCGCTCGAACCCAATAAAAACGCCGTTCCCAACGCCGGAAATATAGAAATCAACGCATCAAAATCAAACCTTTGATCCCCGCTCCCAAAAATAATTTTTGACAGAACGGTTTTTTACCCCAGATTCTCCCTAGCCAGATGATTGAAATCAAAATTAACAATTTGGTGAAGCGGTTTGAAGGGAATACCGTCCTCAATCGCATCAGTCTCAACGTCGACGCGGGGGAATTATTTTTTCTGTTGGGGCCGAGCGGCTGCGGTAAAACGACGCTCCTGCGCACGATCGCCGGCTTCTACCCCGCCGACGAAGGCCAAATTTTTTTCGGCGAAAAGGAGGTCACCAAAGTCCCCCCCCATAAACGTAAAACCGGAATGGTCTTCCAAAGCTACGCCCTTTGGCCCCATATGACCGTCGAACAAAACGTCGCCTTTGGCCTCCAGCAAAAAAAAATCCCCAAAGCGGAAATCACAAAACTCGTCGACGAAGCCCTGGAAAACGTCCAAATGTTGCCCTACGCCGCACGCAAACCCAACGAATTGTCCGGGGGACAGCAGCAGCGGGTCGCCCTCGCCCGAGCCCTCGTCGTCCGCCCCCGATGCCTCCTCCTCGACGAACCCCTCTCCAACCTCGACGCCCAGCTGCGTAACGATATGCGCAGCGAAATCCGCCGCATTTGTAAACAGTGCAACCTGACGTCCATCTACGTCACCCACGACCAAAAGGAAGCCCTCTCCATCGCCGATCGCATCGCCATCCTCGACAGGGGCCGCATCCGCCAAGTCGGCTCCCCGCTCGAACTCTACAAACGCCCCCTAAACTGCTTCATCGCTCACTTCATCGGCGAAACGAATATCATCGACGGCACCGTCATCCGCAAGAGTTTGGACGAGGCCTTTGTCCGCACAAAAATTGGCAATTTCCGGGGGATGTTGGATAGTAAAAACCAAAGGATTTTCGAAGGAAGCGCCGTCAAAGTGTCGATCCGCCCCGAAAGCATTAAGTTGGAGAGCATGCCCGTCGAGGAAAATTGCGTCGAGGGGATGATCGGGAACGCCACCTACTTCGGCGAAGTGGCCCACTATTTATTTGAAAAAAATGGCATACAATTGCGCATCTCCGAGCTCAACCCCTGCCACATGACCCAAACGGAACGCTACGGCATCTACGCCTGGGCACTGCCGGAAGACGTCGTTATTTTGAGCGAATAAAATGGTCAAAAAATTGTTTATTCTCACCTGCGTCGCGCTAATTGTCGCGATCCCATTTATTTTCCGCCGCCTGGAAACCTCGCTCGTCCCCCGCGCCCCCGACGACGTCATCGTCATCATTACCGCCCACAATGAGACCTTGCGCAGCGAGTATGGCCGGGGATTCAGCGAGTGGTATCGTAAAAAAACTGGTAAAATCGTGACCGTCGACTGGCGTCACCCCGGCGGAGGTCGCGACGTCGCCCGCTATATCGACTCCATGTTCCTGAACAATTTCCGCCAATATTGGGAAAAAACCCTCGGCAACCCCTGGACTCAGGAAGTGCGGACGATCTTCTCCCACCTGGAAAGCGTCCCCGGGAAAGCCCCAGAGAAAACCTCAAAAAAAGTCCCAGAAAAAAGTACGACGCCCCTGGAACATAAAGTCCGGCAGGCATTCCTGGATTCCAACGTCAGCTGCAACATCGATCTCCTCTTCGGTGGCGGGGTATTCGACCACAAAGCGCAGTGCGCCAAAGGCTATACCGTCCCCTGCGGGCTCATCCAATCGCATCCGGAATGGTTCACGGACGCCACAATCCCCGAATTTTTTGCGGGCGAACGGCTCTGGGACGCCGAAGGCCGTTGGGTCGGCGGCAGTCTCTCCACCTTTGGCATCATTTACAATAGCGACGCGGTCGCCGCACTGGGCATCGAACACCCGCCCGCCACCTGGATGGACTTCGCTGACCCCCGCTATATCAACGGCATCGCCATCGTCGACCCCACCAAAAGCAGTTCCACGCTGAAGTCCTACGAAATGCTCATCCAGCAGCAAATGCAAATTCTCTTTGAAAATTATTTAAGCGGCCGGGATAGGAATCACCCGGGGAATGATTATTGGGAGAGTTTGGCGATCAAGGAGGGTTGGATAGCGGGGCTGCAGTTGATCCAGAAGATCGTCGCCAACGGCCACTACGTGACGGATTCTTCGGCGCAAACGGTCCTCGACGTCGCCGATGGCAACTGTCCCGTCGGCATCGCCACGGATTTTTACGGGCGTGCGGAAAAAGCCAATATCGAAAATCGGGGCGCTAAACCGCGTTTTCATTTTGTCATCCCGCGGGGAGGATGTTCGCCGTCGCCGGACCCGATCTCGCTGTACCGCGGCGCGAAGCACAGGGAATTGGCGCTGGAGTTTTTGGAGTATGTATTGACGGTCCCCGGGCAGAGTCTGCTGGCCTTCAAAGTGGGCGCACCCAACGGTCCCACGCAAACCCCCATTTGCCGCACACCCATTCTAAAAACGATGTATAGCCCGGAGTTTTTGCCCCACTACAACGACCCGGACGTCAACCCCTACGATGCCGGCGATTTTGTTTACCGCGAAGACTGGACGAAGCCCGTTTTTGATGCGTTGGGATTTATTTTTAAGATCGCGTTTTTGGAACCCGAAGCTGCGTTGCGCAAGGCTTGGCGGCAGATTCAAAAGGCTCGCAAGGAGGGGCGTCACGGGGCGGCCGAGCGGGCGCTAGCGGTCATGGAGGACCTGAGCATGTTCGATTACGGCACGGTTGCGGAAGCGATCATGGTTGAGGCGAAGAACAAGGATTATCTGCGCGCCATACGCTATCAGACGGCGATTGCTAAAAAATTCCGCGAGCAATACGAAAAAGCTTGTAAAATCGCAAAAGAGAGATAAAAATTTTCTTTGGGGAAGTTTTGCATTAAATTCGGTGGATATAAAAAAGGCTGAATTTGGTTAAAATATAGAGATTTTTTGATGAAAACTTTACTTCCAAATTCGGCGGATATTTTTAAAAAAAATCAAAAAAAAGTATTGACATGTTTCAAATTATGGCTTGCATAGCCGACAAGTATGAAAAAATTTATTTTCGGCGGCCGCAAAACGTAAGGGGCCGGCCATTTAAAGTGTATTTGACTTTGGCGACCGAGTTCTAGTATGGAGCTGTGATTGTTTCGCTGGAGGGCGCGGTAATTTTACGCACGCCGCTGAGCTGTGTTTTGGAGGTGCACGGCGTCGGCTATGAGGTGTTTGTGCCTCTGACCGTCACGTTACCGTCCATCGGCGGAGGAGTAAAACTGTGGATC
>JAISBJ010000045.1 GCA_031266235.1 Puniceicoccales bacterium
AGCTAGAGCGTGTAGCGGGCCGGCGCGATCAATACGACAAATTTTTCCTTGACAGTTGACGTTTTTTTATACCAGAAAATATCTTTTATGGAAAAATCATATTTTTTTATAAATATACGAAGCTGCTCTCGGAGTCAATTTTGATGCTCCCCCGGGAGTCGAGCTAGAGCGTGTAGCGGGCCGGCGCGATCAGTACGACGAATTCTCCCTTGACAATTAGCGTTTTTTTTATACTAAAAGGCTTTTTTTATGGAAAAATCATATTTTTTTACGCATGCACAAAGCTGCTCTCGGAGTCAATTTTGATGCTCCCCCGGGAATTGAACTAGAGCGTGTAGCGGGCCGGCGCGATCAGCACGACGAATTCCCCCTTGACAATTAGCGTTTTTTTTACGTCCAGTAAAATTTCACCGACGGGTGCCGTCAGAATCGTTTCGTGGATTTTTGTCAATTCTTTACAAATGGAAACCACGCGCTCCGGACCGTAGACGTGGGCGATGTCGCGGAGGAATTTTTCGAGGCGGTGACAGGATTCGTAGCAAATCAGCGTCCCGTCTGAGGCAGCGTATCGTTCCAAAATTTTGATGCGGGCGCTCTCCCTGTGCCCCGGAAATCCCAGGAAAAAAAAGCAGTGGGTCGGCAGCCCGGAAGCCGAAAGCGCCGCGATCATCGCATTCGCGCCGGGAATGGGGACGACGTCGATGTTGTTTTTTTTACATTCTCGGACGATCCTAAACCCAGGGTCGCTGATCGTCGGCGTCCCCGCGTCGCAAATAATGGCAATCTCCTCGCCTTCTTTTATCTTTTTTAACAAAAAATTTACTTGCCCCCGCTCGTTCCGATCGTGGTAGGGGACCAGCGGCGCGTCGATGTTAAAATGCCGCAGCAGGTGCGACGAAATTCGCGTGTCTTCGCAGGCGATCAGCGTACACCGCTTGAGCGTCTCAACGGAACGAAAAGTCATGTCGCCCAAATTCCCAATGGGCGTGGCTACAACAAATAATTTACCGCGATTCATGCAAATTTTTTACAAAAGAATGAGCGTTTTGATGATGATAACCCCCGCGGGCAGCGATAAAATGAGGCTGTCCATCAGATCAAATGCGCCGCCAATCCCAGGAATCATGCGCCCCGAATCCTTTACCCCCGCAAGGCGCTTGAACCCCGATTCCACTAAATCCGAAACGAGCGCAACGACCGCAATGATGGCCGCAACGGCTCCAATTTTTACTTTTGTAAAATTTGCCGGCCAAGCGCAACCGCAGCAAAAAGCGAAAATATATCCCCCCGTCACCGAAAATAACAGCGATCCAACTAGCCCTTCGCAAGTTTTTTTTGGGCTGAACGCCGGCGCTAATTTGTGTCTCCCGAATCTTCGGCCGACCAATAAACCCCCAATGTCGCTGAGTTTGGCAACGGAAATAACCCATAAAATGAGCAGCAGTGGGAGCGTTGGATTCGATAGAATCAGAAGGTTGCGGGCGAATAGCAGCGGGATGCAAAACATGATCGGCACGTACAAAATGCCAAAAATTGTGGGGAGAAAAATATTTTTTAAATTTTCCGGCTTTCCCGTCAAAACGAGTGAGCATGCGAAAATTACCGTCGCCAGGACGAGCGCAGAGAGGACGTAGCTGAAGTCAAAAATGCCCTCCCGACTGAAAAAACTGCCCTGCACGACGATGATTCCCCACGCCGTCGCCATTTTTTTTTGCGGCTTCCAACCCATCTTTTCCATCAGTTGGTACAGTTCCCACTGGGCCAGCGCCGAACACAGCGTCAGTAAAAAAACGCCGCCCAAAATCCCCGCGGACCAAAGTACCCACGCCACCAGCGCGCATAAAATAATCGTGCTTCCCAGTCTTGCTTTCATTGTTTTTTTATTATTTTTTCATCATTTTCCAAAATTTCTTTTCCGCCGACCGAATTCCTGCAGCGCGCTTTCGAAGTCCTCCGCCGTGAACTCCGGCCAATTTTTTGGGACGAAAATCAGTTCCGCGTAGGCGGATTGCAGAAGGAGAAAATTGCTCAAACGCTGCTCTCCAGACGTGCGAATGAAGAGGTCGACGTCGGGCAAATCCGCGCTGTCCAAGTGCCGCCGAAACGTTTCCCAGGAACAGTTTTTGAGCTCGCCAATAGACATTTTTTTTACGGCCCGGATGACCTCGTCGCGGCTGCCGTAGTTGATGGCGATTGTCAAAAAAAGTTTTTCATTGTGCCGCGTTCGCTCCCGGATCGATGAAATTTTGCCCAGCAAATCGGGGTCCAGCGGCGCCAGGTCCCCGATGAATCGGACGCAAATTCCTTCCCGCAGTAAAAATGTTCTATAGCGGTCGATGGAACGGGAAAATAATCGCATCAAATAGGCAATTTCATCTCCGGAACGCTTCCAATTTTCCGTGGAAAATGCAAAGAATGTGAGGTGGGGAATCTTGCGATCGAGGGCCATTTTGGTGACCTCGCTGACCGCGTGGACCCCGCGGCGATGCCCGTAAAATAGCGGGAAATTGTTCTTTTTAGCCCAGCGGCGATTGCCGTCCATGGCGATGGCGATGTGCACTGGACCCGCATAAAACATGGCCCCATAGAGCGAATTTTGTCGCCCCCAGCAAGTGGATTTTTTGTGGCGATTTTTTGTTGCGACTTTGTTGCGGCAAAAGCCCAAAGCGTTGAAAACGCTTTGGAGGGTGTAAAACTTCGTTTTACACCCTGTGCATTTCATGCACGGCTTTTGCCGCAACAAACAAATAAATTTACAATTTTTTCCGATACAGAGGCTGACATTTTAGTAATCGGATGGCGATGAGGAGGAGAGCTTTCAGCGGGGAATATTTTTGGAGTACGCGCACGGCAAAATGGGAGCAAGTCGGAGAAAATCGGCAGTGGCAATGGGGTCCGAAGAAAAAAATTTTGCACGGCGACAGAAATAATTGGTAAAATCGGACGGGCAAAATGAGCAATTTTACAAAAAATTTCCCCATTTTACATCCCCAAAATCGAAGCCAAATTGGCCCGAGAATTTTTCATTTTTTTCATCATGTCCCGCACTTGTTTAAAATTTTTTAACAATACATTGACTTTTTGGACGGATAATCCGCAACCTTTCGCGATGCGCAGGCGCCGGGAGCCGTCGATAATTTCCGGGCGAGAGCGTTCCCGCGGGGTCATGGACTGAATAATGGCCTGGGTATGTTTCATTTTATCGGCTGTTTGGGGATCGATTTCGACATTATGCATGCCCGGCAAATGCTTGATCAGGGATTCCATGGGGCCCATTTTTTGGATCGATTGCAACTGCTGGAGGAAATCATTCATGTCGAATTTACCTTTTTTTGCCTTTTTTTCGAGCTCTTTCGCCTGTTTTTCATCCATTTGCTCCTGCGCTTTTTCGACCAGAGAAACGACGTCCCCCATGCCCAAAATGCGCTGGGCAATGCGCGACGGATGGAAAATCTCGAGCGATTCAATTTTTTCGCCCACCCCCATGTAGCGGATCGGCACGCCGGTGACCTCCTTCATGGACAGGGCGGCGCCGCCACGGCTATCGCCATCGAGTTTAGTGAGGATGATGCCCGTCAGCGGGACGGCCGCGTGGAACGACCGGGCGACGTTTGCCGCTTCCTGCCCCAGCGCGCCATCGGCCACTAAAAATACTTCATCGGGCTGGATTTTTGCAGCGATATCGCGGATTTCTCCGATTAAATTTTCGTCGATTTGTAGGCGGCCGGCGGTGTCGAAGAGCAGCAGATCGCAGCCATTTTTTTGGGCGTACTGGACTCCGGCATGGGCAATTTTTACGACGTTTTTACAATCGCGGTCGACGTAGCAATCGATGGCGGCCTGCCGCGAGAGGGTTTCGAGTTGGTCGGTGGCCGCCGGCCGGTAAATGTCGCAACCGATCGCCAGGGGATGGGAAAAATGGGCCTTAGTTGTTAAAAATTTGGCAAGTTTTACCGCCGTCGTGGTTTTACCGGCGCCGTGCAGCCCGACCAGGAGGATTTTCAGCGGCCGCCTCGAACCCCATTCGGGAGCGCTTTCGTCGCCCAACAATTTGACCAGTTCGTCGAAAATAATTTTGGTAAATTGCTGCTCCGGCGTGACATTTTGGATCACAATTTGCCCGAGGCATTGGGTTTTCACGCGCTGGATGAAGTTGTTGGCGACGGAAAAATTGACGTCCGCGGACAGCAACGCCGAGCGGATTTCGCCCAGAGCTTCGGCGATATTTTGCTCCGAAAGCTT
>JAISBJ010000054.1 GCA_031266235.1 Puniceicoccales bacterium
TCCGAGAGACGCTGATACCGGTTGTGGCGCTGCCGCTGTCGCTGCTCATCACCTTCGTCGTCATGCGATTTTTGGGCTACTCCCTCGACAATTTATCCCTATTGGCGCTGACGTTGGCCATTGGGTTTTTAGTGGACGATGCGATTGTTTTTTTGGAAAATATGGTGCGTCGCATGGAGAAATTCAAGGAGACGCCGCTGCAAGCGTCGGTGGCGAGTGGGGAGGAGATTACGTTTACAATTTTGTCAATGACCCTGTCGCTGGCGGCCGTATTTATCCCGATGATTTTCATGCCGGGGCAATTGGGACGCATTTTCCGGGAATTTTCCATCACCATTGTGGTCGCCATTCTCGCGTCGGGGGTGTTATCCATTACGGTGACGCCGATGATGTGCGCCCGTTTGCTAAAGCCCATTAAAGAGGAAAGTCGCACAGCGTTGGAACGGTTTGCACATTTTGTTGAGGCCCGATTTTTAAATTTTTACGGGCGGACGCTGCGTTGGTTTTTGAGTAAGAGGAAGACGGCCATTTTCATTTGGGTGCTCTGCACGCTGCTCACCTATGTATGTTTTGTAAAATTACCGAAAACTTTTTTACCTGAAGGGGATAGCGGCATCATGATGGGGGTATTCATCGGCAAGGAGGGGACGTCGCCGAAGCAGATGCAGGCGTATCAGGAGCAGGTGCAGGCGACGCTGGCGAGCGACGAGCACATCCACCAGGCGATTTTGCTATCGGGGTTGAGCGGGCTTTTGCAGAGCAATCAGGGGCTTGTGGTCGCATTTTTGAAGCCAGACAGAGGCAAAACGACGATACAGGAGGTGGCGCGCGGCCTCTCGAAAAAATTGTACATGATCCCCGGCGCCATGACTTTTTTACAACCCATGCCCAATTTACAAATTAATACGGGGACGCAGAAGACGAATCAGGGGAAGTACTGTTTTTCGTTGACCTCCAACAATTTTGCGGACCTGGTCGAGCCCGCCCAAAAATTACAGATGGCGATGATGAGTCACCCCGGATTTGCCAGCGTATCCAGCGATTTATTTTTACAAAATCCCGAAATACAGATCGAATTTTTACGCGAACAGGCGGCGCTTTACGGCGTCAGTGTAGCGGCCGTGGAGGAGGAAATCAGGAATGCTTTTTCGGAGAATTATGCCTATTTGATCAAGGGCGACATCGATCAGCACAAGGTCATTGTGACGGCGAAGGAGGAGGCGCGGCGCTCCGTTGGCGACTTGAGCAACCTGTATATGCGCACGGGTAACGGGGATTTGACGCCCTTCCAATCGGTGGCGGCGACGAAGAAGCATCTGGGGCCCGTTTCGGTCTGCCACATCAATAACATGAATTCGGTGACGCTGTATTTTAATTTACACAGCAATTTTGCGATCGGTGAGGCGGTGGAATTCATCAATGGCCGGGCGCAGGAACTACTGCCGCTGTCGGTAGTTGGGGCGTTTCAGGGGGAAGCGGCGACGTTTGAGGCGACCATGCGCATGATTATTTTGCTTCTGTTGGTTGCGATTTTTGTGATGTATACGATTTTGGGCATCCTCTACGAGAGTTACATTCATCCCCTCACGGTGCTATCGTCGCTGAGCGTGGCGATGCTGGGCGGCCTGACAACTTTATTCATTGCCAAGGACGTCTTCCATTGGGAAGGAATGGAGCTATCGCTCTATGCGTGCATTGGGTTGTTTATGTTGCTAGGGATTGTAAAAAAGAACGGCATCATGATCATTGATTTTGCGATTATGCGGCGACGGGAGGAGGGGAAGTCGCCGGAGGAAGCGATTTACGAAGCGAGCATGGTGCGATTTCGGCCGATTATTATGACGACGCTAGCGGCGCTGATGGGGATGGTGCCGATTGCGGCTGGCTGGGGAGCGGATGGTTTATCGCGGATGCCGTTGGGGTTATGTGTGGTCGGAGGGTTAATCTTTTCGCAGGTGGTGACGCTTTACATTACGCCGGTTATTTACGTTTGTTTAGAATATTTTCAGGAGCGGGTATTGGACCGGGTCGCATTTTTTGCGCGAGAGGTCAAGTAGCGAGGTATTTTTATAAGTTAGAGGCAGTCAATCGAGTATTAAAATTTTCTAATTATTTTACGTATTAGAGATCAGTCAGATATAATAATTTTCTAATTGTTTTTTGCACTGAAGATTTTGTTGAAATATAATAATTTCCTAATTGTTTTGCAGGTTAAGGATCTTTGAACTATAATAATTTCCTAATTATTTTTTACGAACTAAAGGCCAGTCGAGTATAATGATTTTTTAAATATTTTACGAACTAAAGGTCTTTGAATTATAATAGTTTCTTAATTGTTTTTTCACATACTAAAGATGGAGCCGAAGCGCTTGCCCATGATCGTCGTCGCGCCGATGATCGTGATCGCGAGAAAAGACATGGCCCAGACCCCCAGCGCACAGGCTAAAAATGGCCCGTCGCCAAGCATGTGGACGAGCTCGTAAATGGCCTTCGTAATGGGGTAAAATTGCTGCTTCTGAGCCAGTATCATCGAGTCCGATACCCCCATCATGGCCTGCGAAAAAACCAGTAGCCCCCCCGCAATGAGATTGGCGCTCATCAGCGGAATCGTGATCTTAAACACCGATTTCAGCGGCGAACATCCAAAACATTGCGCCGCCTCCTCGTAGGCTACGCTCGTCTGCTGAAACCCAGCCATGGCCGCCCGCACCATCACCGGAAGCCGCCGAATGGCATAGGCAATGATCAGCAGCGCCGTCGGATTTTCAATGGGATTGAGAAAAGCAAAGGGACATCCCGCCTGACTCATCGCCAAATATCCAAACGCTGTCACTAATCCCGGCACAGCAAGCGGTAACATCGAAAGGGCGTCGATCAATCCTCGCCCAAAAAATCGCGTCCGGACCGTCACAAATGCAATCGCAACCCCCCAAAAAAGCGTGATCAACATGGCGCAACCGGAGTAAATGAGGCTGTTTTGAATGGAAGGGATAGTCAGCGGGTGGCCGAGGGCAATTTCATAATTTTTTGACGTCCAAGCGTGCGGAATAATCGAATTGTACCAGTCCAGAGAACAGGATTTCAAAATGACCGCCAGGTGGGGCAAAAGGGCTACGAGCGTGATGGCAGCAAAGGTCCCGCTCAACGCCCATCGCAGAAGCCAGGACGGCCTCAGTGCTACGGCTGCGTGGGTTGCTTTGGATACCGTCGCCGTGTTTTGGCGCCCCAAAAACCCCTTCCCAATGGCGTAAAATAGGACGGAAAAACAGAGCATCATCGCGACCAGCGCGTAGGGAAACGGATTGCTGCCGATGTCCTTCAACCCGAAATAAATTTGGACGGAAGTGATGGCGTTGTAGTCGAAGATGAGGGGGACGCCCAATTCGGTGAACGCCCAAATGAAAACGAGCGTCGAGCCCGCAAAAACACCGGGCATGATCAGCGGTAAAGTAATTTTAAAAAAACGCCTGACCCCCGTACACCCGAAATTCGCCGCCGCCTCCTCCATCGCCGGATCAATGCTCGCCAAAGACGCGATGATATTCAGGTAGAGGATGGGGTACAAACTGAGGGCGTTCATGAGTACCATTCCCGGAAATTTGTAGTGTCCGAGCCAATCGACGAGGTGCGGCGCCTGGATGACGCCCAGTTTGAGCAGGATGGAATTGAGCATGCCGTAGGAGCCAAAAATTTGTTGGATGCCGATCGCGCCCACAAACGGCGGTAACATGATGGGCAAGAGCACGCACGAAGTTAGCAGTTTTTTGAAAGGAAATTCATATTTTTGTGAAAAATAAGCCAAGGGGAGGGCGATGGCCAGCGCGAGCAACGTGGAAAAAATCCCCGACGCGATCGCGTGTAAAATGCCCTCGATATAAATGCCATTTTCGAAAATAATTTTAAAAAATCCGAGCGTGAACTTCCCGTCGACGTTAAAAAACCCGCCCTGGATGATCTCCCAAATGGGCCACAGAAAAAAACACCCCAGAAACAGAATTGTCAAGAAAAATACGGCACATGAAAAAATTTTTACCATAGCGCTGCGCTGCCCATTAGCATTAGATTATAATTAAAAAGTCCAGAAAAGTTTTTTCCGTTTTTCGCGGATAGCGGCGTTGTTCGGAGGGATGGCGGCGATCGGCGAGGGGAAATGTCTCCCCAAAAATAAATTATTTTCGCCGTAGCCAAAAATACCCTTGACAATTAAATTTTTTAGGAAATTTTTGATGAATGAGAAATTTTCGCTCTGCGTAATGCTGCGGAGTGCGATGGGTTCCGGCTGTTCGTAGGGGTCGCCGTTGAGGATGGAGAGCTCGATGTTTTTGTAGCCGAAATTTTCCAAAATCAGGCCGTAGAGGACGAGTTGCAAGCCCGATAGCGAGGGGGGTAGGGCGGTGAACGGTTTGGCGAGTTTTTGGAGGTCACTTTGCGTCGCGGAGCCGGTTTTGAAGTCGATGACGAGCAGGCGGTTGTCGGCGTTGCCTTTGTGAAATTGTCGGCGGAGCGGGAATTGGGACAGGATGCAGTCAGCGCGCCCGTGGAGCGGGACCGTTGTGCCGTCTTCCAGGGAAAAAGTCGACCGCAGATCGCACTCGCTCGCCATGAAGGGAAAATCGTCCCATTGCGCTATTTTTTCCGCTAAAATATAGGGATTTTCGCTGTTCAGGGCATCTCGGAGGAGTAAACCGGGGGAAAATTGTTCCAAAATATGTTGCCGGTGCTTTTGTTTTTGGGCGATGTGAGCTCGGAATGCTTCCGGCGTCGGACGAATTTCGCTGGGCCATTGGAGGAGCGAATGCGTAAAAATTCCGTCAAATTTTTGTTTTTCGAATCGCAAAGGCGGGCGATCATTTTGGGCGACGTAGCGGTACCAAATGGCCTCGGGGTCGGCGAAGGCGCGTTCGATGGCGGTGACCGGAATGGACAAATTTTCCATGTCCGGGCCCCCCGCGGTGTACTCAAACGGCCCAAAATTTTCGAGTTCATTGTTCCGCTGAGCGTTTATTTTACTCAGAATTTCGTAGGGTGCCGGGTCGTAATCCGCGGCCGGAGCAGCGAAAGATCGCGACAGCATTTGGATCGCGGAGGCGTCGAGCGTTTGGCGGCGAGTGGTTTGATATTGCTGGGCGAAGTAGGTGGGGATATTGTTTTTTTCTGCGATCAAATGTAAAAATTTTGCGCTTAAAAGTGGAAATAAATTTTCAAAATTGTCGGGCGCGGCGGCGTCATTTGGGGCCGTTTTGTCGCAAAATGCGACGACGTGTTCGAAGTGGAGCCGGGTCGCCGTGGCCATGTCCACGATGAAAATGGGGCAAAAAAATGGCTCTTTGGCGAGAGGTTTCGCGGCCCTGTGGACGGCCAAAGCATACGCCAAAAATGCGCTTTTTTTTACATTTAAATCGGGGGGAAAATGGGATGTTTTTTCGCGGATTTCCGGCAAAATTGGCGTCGTTTTCTTGACAAAT
>JAISBJ010000057.1 GCA_031266235.1 Puniceicoccales bacterium
CCTCGAAATTATTGAACACGTAAAAAAAAATCGTAAAAAATTACATCTTTTGGGGCTATGTTCCGACGGCGGAGTTCACTCTGTTTTACGACATTTGTACGGTTTTTTAGCAATTTTCAAAGAGCACAATGTGCCGTCCGTTTGCATTCATTTCCTCGGGGACGGCCGCGATACGCCCCCCAAAAGTGCCCTGAATTATGCGCTTGCGATTGAAAAAAAATGTAAAGAATTGGCTACGGGACGCATAGCTACGGTGATGGGTCGTTTTTGGGCGATGGACCGCGATAATCGTTGGGAGCGGGTGCAGCGGGCGTACGATTGTCTGACGGGAATGGGCGAAAATCTCAAGGCACAAAGCGCGGCCGACGCCATCGAGCACTACTACGCGCATCCGCTGGACGAGGCGCGGCAGGGCGACGAATTTATCCTCCCGACGCAGATCGCCGATGCCGACGGCAATTTTAGCGGGGCAGTGGAAGATGGCGATGCGGTGATTTTTTTTAACTTCCGCGGCGACCGCCCCCGGGAAATAACGCGGGCATTTATTGACGAAAATTTTAATTCATTCCCGCGAAAAAAAAAGGTCGATGTGCGCTGGGCGACGCTGACGGAGTACGAGCAGGGGCTGTGTCCGCGCGTCATTTTTAAGCGGCCAGAGAAGATGAAAAATATTTTGGGCGGCTATTTGAGCGAGCGTGGCGTGAAGCAATTTCGCTGCGCGGAGACCGAAAAATATGCCCACGTGACGTTTTTTTTCAACGACTACCGCGAGGACCCTTTTCCCAGTGAAGAGCGCGTTTTAATTCCGAGCCCGAAGGACGTCGAGACCTACGATCAGCGGCCCGAAATGAGTGCCTATGCGGTGAAAGACCGGGCCGTCGAAGCGATTTTATCGGAAAAATATGGTTTAATTGTTGTCAATTTCGCGAATGCGGACATGGTCGGCCACACCGGCAATTTGGCGGCGGCGATTCGGGCGGCCGAGGTGGTCGATCGGTGTTTAAACGAGCTTACGGTGGCGGTGGAGAAGGTTCATTCAACGATGCTGATCACGGCGGACCACGGGAATTCGGAGCAAATGTGGGATCCCGAAAACGGTGTTCCCCACACACAGCACACTACGAATCCGGTGCCGCTGGTTTTGTGTGGCGAGAGGCATGGGGCGATTTCCCTGAAATCTGGCGGAAAATTGGGGGATTTGGCGCCGACGCTTCTGGATATTATGGGGCTGGAACGGCCCGTCGAAATGTCGGGAATATCGCTCATCAACCGCTAAAATGATGTTTTGGGAATTTTGGAATCATTGGACGTGTGGGGTCGTTATTTTTTTGCTCGGGGCGTCTTTGGGCAGTTTTTTCAATGTTTGCATCGCGCGCATCCCCAAAAATATATCCGTTATTTTTCCGCGGTCGCGCTGTGATTGCGGGCGGCCCATTCCGTTTTGGCTGAATATTCCCATTCTTGGCTGGCTGCTGTTAGGCGGGAAGGCGCGGTGTTGTGGCCGAAGGCTCGAATTTCGGTATATTTTTTTAGAAATTTTTACGGCGATTTTAATGGTACTCCTCTGGCGGCAATCGGATCCATGGGAATTTTTAGTTTACGGAATTTTTTTCGGGTTACTGATCGTCGCTTCCGGCATTGATTTTGCGACGATGACGATGCCCGATCGTTGTACCGTCGGCGGAGCGGCTTTGGGCGTCGCGGGAAGTGTGTTGCTGGCTCATTTTTCGCAGGGAAATTACATTTTTATGGGCGCCATGGCGGCCCTCAGGGGCATGCTTTTGGGGTCGAGCGTGTTATTGTGGATTGCGATTTTTGCGGAACTCGCGTTGAAAAAGGAGGCGGTTGGCTTCGGCGACGTCAAATTGATGGGATGCATCGGCGCTTTTATCGGGACGAAGTGCGCGATATTTTCGATTTTTGGCGGGACATGTCTGGGAATGGTGGCGATTTTTCCTCTGTGGTGGTTTTACAATCGACGTAAAAATAAAGTAAAATTAGATAGTTTTTTACCTTTTGGGCCGTTTTTAGCCCTCGGCGCCATCTGCTATTTACTGTTTTTTCGGGCGGCTGTCGACGAATATTTTTCCCAAATCGAAATACTTTTGGGCTGATTTTAGAGCCCAGTGCCCCACGTGCACACGTCGGAAGCGAAGCTTCCTAAACCTTTTTTTCAAAAAGGTTCCGCGGTTTACCGCGGACGTGTGCACGGCAAGTCACGAAAAAAATTTACTCTTTTACTTTATGGGCGCGCAATTCTTCCCCTTTCCACAGTCGGCGAATATTTTGGGAATGGCGGATAAAGATGAGGATCGTCAAGGCGAGGGCGAAGAGAATCATTTCTTTTTGGTAAGCGAAGAGGTAGGCATTGATGGGCAGAGATAGGGCGAAACAAAGGGAAGCGAGGGATACGAATCGCGTGATCGAAAATACGGAGCACCAGAAAATAATGCCGAGAAGCAGAACGCTTGGCATTAAGACTGCCAGCCCCCCGATAGCGGTCGCAACACCTTTTCCGCCGCAGAATTTCAAAAAAATGGAGTAGCAATGTCCCAAAACGAGGCCGATTAATAATGTTGCCCCCATATTATTGGCTTGATTGAGACCCGTTTGGCAAAAAAATTTTACAATTGAGACAGGCACGAATCCTTTCAAGCAATCGAGAATGAAAACGAGGGTGCCCCATTTATTGCCGATGACACGTTTTACATTTGTCGCGCCGAGGCTGCCGCTGCCTTCTTGGAGAATATTAATGCCATTTATTTTTGCGACGATAAAGCCGAATGGGATGGCCCCCAAAAAATATCCTGCGAAAAAAATTGCGAAGTAAAACATAGCCAAAATGGCTTTTTTTATATAGCGGAACGATCAAAATGCAAGCCAAATTGTAATTTTTTAAGCATTTAATTGTTGAATTTTTTTTATTATTTGAGACGTACTGAAATTCGGCAGTCGGGGAACGAATTCTATTCTAGCGTCGATTTTTTTTAATGCAGAATACTCCTCGAGATCCAAAGTTTCCCGAGTGTAATCCGAGGATTTCACATAGATATCGGGCCGAAAAATTTCCAATTCACGCGCAAGTCGCGGGCCGTCGAAAATAAAAATCCCCCTAACACATTCCAGGGCCGCCAGCATGTAAGCTCGCTCCCGCTCGCCGATGACCGGCCGTTGCGGGCCTTTTAGCCGATGGATACTCGCGTCGCCGTTGAGCGCAACCCAAAGTTCACCGAATCGCGCAGCTTGCTGCAGCGAAAAAACATGCCCCGCATGTAACAAATCGAAACAGCCATTTGTCAAAACAATGTCACGGTTTTTACATTTTCGGCGGATTTGGACAGCTTCTTCGAAGGGAAATAGCTTCGGATTGGCCAACATAAATTAGGAAACGGTGCGCAGCGAGCGCGAAAGCGTGCATTTAATGCGGTCCAGCACGCCGTTGATGAAGGCTTTGGACGCCTCGCCGGAAAACATTTTCCCGACTTCGATGGCCTCATTAATGGTGACGATCGGCGGAATATCGTTGCGATGGAGCAGTTCGCAAGCCGCAAGCCGCATGATACATAGGTCGACGAGCGCAATACGCGAAAAATTCCAATTCGTCGCGAAACGATCGATGAGCGCGTCAATTTCATGTAAATTTTTCTGTAAAAGCACGACCATTTCCCGCGTGAATTGGAAGTCCGATGGATTTTTGTCAAAAATAGCGCAAAGTTCAGACAAATGTTCCGGTTTTGCCACTATCCGCAAAGTTTCGCACATGTAAACCCACTGCACCGCTAGCACACGATTGTCGCGGCGCAATGACATTTTTTGATTTTTTTTACTCGTTTCCATAGTTTTCAAAGAACAATTTTTAATTTTTCAAGCATTTTGCTCGTCTTTTAGCCTCCTTTTAATCACTTCGTCCACAATGCCGTAGTCTTTGGCCTCGGGCGCGGACATGAAAAAATCGCGATCGGAATCCTTCTCCACCTTCTCGACGGCCTGCCCCGTGCACTCCGAAAGAACATTTGTCAAGGCTTTTTTCCAGCGCAAAAGCTCCTTTGCTGCGATCGATATGTCCGAAGTTTGGCCCGTCGCCTGCCCGGAAGGCTGGTGAATCATGACGCGACTGTTCGGCAGCGCATAGCGTTTTCCCTTTGTTCCGGCCGCCAAAAGCACCGTCGCCATGCTCGCCGTCTGCCCGATGCAATAGGTCACCACGTCGCAACTCATGAATTTCATCGTGTCATAAATCGCCATGCCCGCCGTAATACTGCCGCCGGGCGAGTTGACGTACATGTGGATGTCCTTTTTTGAGTCCTCCATTTGTAAAAAAAGCAGCTGCGCTACGATCGCATTCGCCACAAAATCATCGATCGCGGTGCCCAAAAATATAATGCGGTCCTTGAGCAAACGGCTGTAAATGTCCCAGGAACGCTCCTGCCGCCCGTCGCGCTCGTAAACGTAGGGGAGGGGCATGTAAGTTTGATTGATAATTTCCGGTCGCATATTTTACTAAATATTTACGAGTGGGTCCTCCATTGGGATCTCTATTCCAGTTAGTTCAGCCGCCTTTTCCCCGGAAGCGTCCTTTTTTAAATTGGATAGCAACACAAAATCGAGAGTTTTTCCGAACAGTGCGCGGCGGTGAAGGTCACGGTTACGCTCGGAATTTTCTTTCAATTCCGCGATCAGTTGATCGGAGGAAATACGTCGCACGGCGGCTTCTTGGATAATCATTTGGTCGATTTCTCTTTCACTGACGGTAATATTTTCCTTTTGCGCAATTTTTTCAAGAATAAAATTGACTTTCGCGCGATCGCGTGCTATTTCCTGCGCCTCTTCGTAAAGCTTTTCCCGATTATTTTGGACCATTTCTAGCTGCCTGCCTTCATGAATTTGGCGTTCAATCAGATTGCGGAGGACGTAAATTTGTTCGAATTGCTCGGCACTTTCCGGGATTTCGAACGTCGCGCTATCAATCATTTTTTGGACAATTGTTTCGCGTTGTTCGAAGCGCTGCATCTGCATTTTGCGGTTCCTAATATCTTTTCCGAGGCGCGTTTTAAGTTCTTCCAGGTCCTTGATTTTCAGTTTTTCAAAAAATTCCGCATCCAAATTCGGGAGAATTTTTTCGCGAATTTCGAAAATTTTGACATGATAAATAGCTTTTTTACACTGGAGTTCAGGTATTTCGAAGTCGGCCGCAAAATCCATCTCGATATCTTTTTCACCGTCAATTTCCATGGCGATAATGCCTTCGATGATCGCTTTTATCCCCGGTGAATTCGCATTTCCGGCTTCTTCCCACGTGTTTGTTTGCTCTGCCCAAATCGGTTTTTGGAGGACGATGTCGATCATTTTCGTTCCGTCTTCGAGGCGGCCTGCATACTGCAGGCGCACAAAATCACCGCGTTGCACCGGCCGATCCACCGCCCTATAATCCGCGTAATGATGGCGAATTTGCTCGATTGCTTCCCCAATTTCCGCCTCATTCACCTCAATCTCCGGCTCTTCGAGGACAATATTTTTGTAATCAAAAAGATCAAACTCCGGTTTTAAATCGACGATGAACGCCAGTTCCTTGTCCCCGCTGGGCGTATTGCGGACGTTAAATTTGACGAGCGAAAAAATATCCCAATTATTTTCCTTGACAATGTCGTCGTAAGCCTTCGACGACACATTCTTGTCCACCCGCTCCTCCAATTCCTTGGCGTAACGCGACTTGATCAGCGTCGCCGGAACTTTCCCTTTCCGAAAGCCAGGAATTTTGACGTCGCGCGAAAAAAATTGTAAAACTAAATTCTCTTCCCGTTGAATCGTGGCTTTCTCAATGATAACAATAGCTTCCTTTCGCACCGAACTAATCGACTTAATTTCGCTTCTCACTGCTCCCTTTCCTGCTTTTTTAGCGAGAATTCGCCCTCCGTCAACCTTTAAAAAATTTTTCAAGACATCAGCTCCTCCGCTACCCCCGTTTTCCAATGCGGTTTTCGAAGGAAAGCAATGATAAATGGCGGTAAAAGGACGGCAATATTGCCCACAAATACCAGCGTTGCGTAGACCGCTTTGCTTTGAAAATGAATTTCCTCGGGGGGTAAAAACCCAATAATATAGCAGAACACACACACCATACTCCCCATAATCCCCGTCGCAATCATCCCGAAATTCCCAAATGGCACGCAATAAGCCCGCTCCGTGTGGGGATACTTAAATTTGAGCACGATCCCGGAAATAAACATCAAAATATACATAATGAGCAGGGTTTGGGCCGTGATGGCCGCTAAAATCCAAAAACACGTTTCCACGGAGGGAACAAATAAAAAAATGAGTGAAAAAAATGTAATCATACATGCCTGCCAAAACATAATGGCGGTGGGCATGCCATGGCGATTGATTTTCTGGAGAAAGGGCGGCAGATTTCCGGGTTGCGCCGTCGCTAACATGCCGCGCGCAGGCCCCGCAACCCACGCAATAAACCATCCCATAACTCCCAAAACCATCAGCCACGCAATCCATTTTGTCAAGTAAAATAAACCAAATTTTTCAAATAGCGCCTGAATCGCCTGGATCACGCCGGCATCGAGCGTGAGCGTTTCTTTGGGCACCGATACCGCAATCGCCAGAGATCCCAGCAGCGAAAGCGTAAAAATGAGGAGCGTCGATAGTAAAATCGCCCGCGGATAATCCCGCTGCGGATTTTTGACATCCTGGGCGTGGGAAGCGGACATTTCGAGCCCCGCAAAACCCAGCAATACATTGAGTAAAAAGACAAATTTCCCCGGAGAGTCGAGTCGAGGCGCTAGCGCGGAAAATGATAGCTCCGTGTGCGATGGATGTCCCGCCGCCAGCCAGGCCACCCCCAACGCAATAATCGCTACGCCCGGAATGATCGTGCCCAAAATAGAGCCGCAATTAGTCACAAAACTCGCCAGTCTCATGCCCTTAGCTGCGACCCATGTGCCGACCCACGTTACCGCTAAAATGACGAAAAATACGTAATAATTATTCTTCGCGAGCCCGGAATTCCCCAAAGCATAGGCAATCAAGGATGCGAGGTAAGTGAGGGTCACCGGGAATACAACGGCGTTGGCAATGAGTTGTAACCAAATCGCTAAAAACCCCAGACGATTCCCTAGCGCCTTACTCACCCAGTTGAAAATCCCCCCCGGTTCGGGGAAGCCCGTCGCCAATTCCGCAGAAACTAACGCCGTCGGAATGAGGAAAAAAATGCAGGAAAACGCGTAAAAAAATACCATCGCCAACCCGTATTCCGCCATGGAAGGCAGGTTCCGCAAGTTAATCACCGCTACGCAATTGATCATCGCCAGGGAAAAAATTCCCAGCGAAGGCGCGCGCGCCGCATTCCGAGACTGATTTTTATCGGCCATTTCGGGTGTAATTCGAAGAAAAATTACAGATTGTCAACTATTTTTTTTGAAAATTTTAAAA
>JAISBJ010000069.1 GCA_031266235.1 Puniceicoccales bacterium
ATCACCGTAGCTATGCGCCCCGCAGCCAATTCTTTACATTTTTTTTCAATCGCAAGCGCATAATTCAGGGCACTTTTGGGGGGTGTATCGCGGCCGTCCCCGAGGAAATGGATGCAGACGGACGGCACGTCGTGCTCTTTGAAAATTGTTAAAAAACCGTATAAATGTCGCAAAACCGAGTGAACTCCGCCGTCGGAACATAGCCCTAAAAGATGTAATTTTTTACGATTTTTTTTCACGTGTTCAATAATTTCGAGGACGACGGGATTATTTGCCGCGATCCCCTCCTCAAAAGCCTTGTCGATGCGCACAATTTCCTGGTCCACGATCCTCCCCGCGCCGATATTTTGGTGGCCGACCTCGCTATTGCCCATCACGCCGCGGGGTAACCCGACGTCGCGCCCACAAGTCTTAATTTCCGTGCGCAAACACGTCCGCCATATGCCGTCGAAAAATGGCGTCCTCGCTCGACTAATCGCGTCCCAAGGCGCCAACCCCGGATCGCCGTTGATCCCCCAACCATCGCAAATGACAAGTACGGCCCTGTTCATGGGCAATAAGTTTAACGCGGTGGAAAAATTTTTCAATCCATCGTTCGCGTAAAAATACGTAAATTTTCCTTCAATTCTTCAATTCCAACACCCGTCGCACAGGAAATTGCCAAAATTTCTCCGCCAGCCTCTCGTCGAAACGCTCCCAAATTTTCCTCCGCACCCGACAAATCAATCTTGTTGGCTGCAATAATGCGCCGCTTCTTGAGCAACTCGCCATCGTAATGCCCCAATTCCCGCAGCAATGTCGCGTAGTCGCTAAGGGGATCGCGGCCGTCCACACCCGCTGCGTCCAACAAAAATAACAGCGCCTCGCAACGCTCAATGTGCCTCAAAAATTTGATCCCTAACCCGCGATTCTCGTGCGCGCCCGCAATGAGCCCGGGAATGTCGGCAATCGTCCGCCGCCCATAATGCTCCGGATATGTAATCACGCCCACCTTCGGACTCAGCGTCGTAAAGGGATAGGGCGCCGATTTCTTCCCCGCATTCGTCAAAATATTCATCAGCGACGACTTCCCCGCATTCGGAAATCCGACCAAACCTATGTCCGCTATGGTCTTTAAAATAAATGTAAACTCGCCCGCTTCCCCAGCTGCCCCTAGTGTGACCTTGCGCGGCGCTTGATTCACGGAACTCTTAAAATTTACATTTCCTTTACCTCCATGTCCCCCCTTCAATAGCGTAACCGCCTCGCCATTCGCCAATAATTCCACAGCAATTGCCCCCGTCTCGCCGTCGACCACTACCGTCCCCTCCGGAACTTTTAAAAAACAAGGCGCACCATCCGCCCCATGGCAATTCGACCCACGCCCCGATCCTCCATCCCCAGCGTGGGCACGCGGAGAAAATCGGTAGTGCGTCAAATCCGTCACGTTGCGATCGCATAGCAAAATAATGTCGCCACCCCGCCCCCCATCGCCACCATTCGGCCCACCATCGGGACGATACTTCTCCCGCAAAAAACTGAGGCAACCATCCCCACCGTCGCCCGCCTTTAAAATAACCCTCGCCTCGTCGATAAACATGGATTCATTATCTTTTTCTGAAATTTACTTTACAAGAAAAATTACCGCCCTATTTCCAAATATTCCACGGAAATTTTTAGAAATTTACCGAAATTTAAAATTTCAATGGGGAATTTTTTAAACTTTTGTTTTAAATTTCTGGGCCCCGTAGGAGCCAAGCTCCTAGGCGCTGAGCTTCGCTCAGCGCCCCGCAGCGAAGCTGCGACGGGGCCCAAAAACAAAAATTTTCCAAAAATTTTAATCTTCAAAAAACTTATTTTCGAAAAGGCATTTCAATTCCGCGACCAGAGTCTGTTGTTCCTCCATCGTGCCGCTATCGATAATGAACAGAAGCTCTGCATTGCGACGGGCTTCGAGCACCATCAATCCCATGATACTTTTCCCATTGACCTGTTCCTCCGCATTGCGGACCCAGACATCAATACCCGGATATTTATTGAGAATTTTGACAATCATAGCCGCTGGAGTTGCGTGCAAACCGAGTCGATTTTTGACACAAAATTTCTGCTGTAACTGTATCGAAAAGGCCACTTCTACCCAACTATTTCCGTTTTCCTCAACACATAGCAGAACATTCCCAAAATTCAACTTTTTAATGATTTTCAGCGAAAATATTCTATTTTTATTTTTTGCGGTTTTTGGCGGATATTCTTCGCTCAAAAATATTGTCTCCGGCGGAAAAAATTACAGTCTTTAAAATGGAGGGTTTTATGCAGTCGGGCGGAGTTGCAAAGTATCGTTTTTTACTAATTTTTACATTTCTTTTCAAATACATCGAAGGACGTTCTCGGAATAAAAGTTATTCGGATGAATCTACTTGCCCAACAATAACGGAGGAAAACGCGAAGGAGGTGCGTCATTTATACAAAAAATTTCCGACGAAAAAATATCATCGGCAGCCTAAAAATGGAAAACAATTTTACAAACAAAGCCAACTCGCCAAAAAAAAATTGAGCATGCGCGCGCTCAATCGTCCTTTTACGCGACACCTGCGCTCCCGAAAAATCGGTACCGTCCCTCTACACAAACTTCCAAACGCAAATTAATAGCAGCTCCAAAGCCATTACGAAAAACGAAAAAGTTAGAAAAA
>JAISBJ010000008.1 GCA_031266235.1 Puniceicoccales bacterium
AGTAGGGAAAAATCCACAGTAGCAAAATTTGAACTTGTTAACGCGAGAAAAGAAATCATTCCCGCACATACTTTGTTTATGCTGGTGTTTTTCATAACGCGTTAATTTTTGCATAAAATAAAAAACATGTCAAGTGAAAAATTTAAAAATTTTGAAAAATAACACCAAAAGTTACAACAATTTTGCATATTCAAATCTAAGATTCAAACCTAAGAAATAAAAACTCCAACACCGCAGCAGTCTACGGTGTCGGGGCCTATAGTATAATATGATTTAGCGCCTGTTGGAGGATTCACGGGATTTATGGCATGCTTTCTTCTGCCAGTTTTCGGCCTTTTTTTGCACTTTTTTAATAAGTCTTTTTTCTCCTGAAGATAAATTTTCAAAATTAGAATTCCCTTCCACTAAATCTAAAAATGCATCTTGATCATCCACAGGGACACCTTTGAAAGTGAATGCAGCTTGGATGGTCTCTGCTGTTTCTTTTAAATCAATCATATTGTGTCGTAGGAAAAATCTTTTAAGGTATCTTCGCATTCTTCTATTTTTTTTGCGGACCTTTTCCCATTTCCCTATGTTTTTTACATTCCATTTGCTTAGCGGATCTAATGGTAAACTCAATTTGTTAACCATGCGAAAGAGATGGAATATCTCCTCGGGTGTATAGACAGGCCCGGAATGACCGTATTGGAAATATTCTGCCGAAAAAATATTTTTTGTCGAAGCAGCGCGATTACTTGCCAATGCTGTTCCGCAAAAGAGGGACAACAAACCAACTGAATTAAGAATATATGTTTTTTTCATAACGGTTCCCATTGCCGCATGAAATAAAAAACATGTCAAGTAAAAAAATCAAAAAAATTTGGAAAATTTTAATTTAATGGACGAGTTCTTCGTCGAAGTAGTTGAAATCCATGCCGGCGTTGACCACAATCCCCTGGCCGTTAATCCCGCTCGCCAGGTCGCTCAGGAGAAATAATGCGGCGTTGGCGACTTCCTGAGTCGTGATCGCACGTTTCCGCAGCGTCATTTTTTCGGCGTATAAATAGTTGGCGATGTACCCCGGAATGCCCGCAGAAGCACTCGTTTTCAGGGGCCCGGCCTTCACGCAATTAAACCGCACTTCGCTGTCTTTGCTGAAAGATTTCGCTAAAAATCGCACGACGCTTTCCAAAGCCGCCTTGATCGGCGACATGTACCCGTAGGCCGGCGCCGCGACCTGGGAAGAAATCCCGATGGTGACAACCGATGCGTCGCGGGCCAGCAGCGGTTTGAGGGCGTTGGCGACTTCCACCAGCGAAAAACAGGAAATCGCCGTCGCTTGTAAAAAATCGGCGCGCTTTGTTTCGTGAAAGGGCTTGGGGCCATCCGCGTAATTTCCGAAGGCGATGGAGTGGACGAAGCCATTAATTTGGGAATATTTTTTTGGGATAGACTGGGCGAGCTGTTGGATTTCCTCGGGATTTTCGACGTCGCAGGTATATATTTCGCGATTTTTTAGCAATTCTTTTAATGATTCCCGGCGCATGGCTGAACGCACGCTATAGATGACATGGGCGCCTGAATTTTCGAGTAACTGAGCGATGGCCCAGGCGATGCTTTTTTTATTCGCGACGCCCATGACCAAAAACACTTTCTCGGCGAAATCGAGGCAACTCATGCGATCTATAGAACAACTTTTCAGGAAAATGGAAGCCAATTTTTTACGGCATTAATCCGCTGCGGCTGCGGCTGCTTGCTGCTTTTTCTTTGCGCGGTATGCTTTATTGTGCGCTTGTCGCTCCTTTTTATGTTTCTGGTAGCTTTTTCTCCCTTGCCCTTGTGCCTTCTCTTTGTTGTCCTGGCGGTGCTTTTTAGCGTACGCTTGTCGCTCCTTTTTGTGTTTCTGGTAGTATTCTTTTTCTTGCCCTCGTACCTTCTCTTTGTTGTCCTGGCGGCGCTTTTTAGCGTACGCTTTTCTCTCCTCTTTGTGGTTCTGGTAGTCTGCTTTCCCGTACGCTTGCATCTCCTTTTTGTGTTTCTGGTGGTATGCTTTCTTGTGTTCTGTCCTTGGCTCTCGTGCTGCTTTGATCAAATTTTCAAAGTCTTTTTCAAAGTCTTCCGTATGATCCGTTTGCTGTTGAGGGCTTGGGTTTTCGAGTTCAAAATAATTACGGAAACGGGCTGCCAAGTCCTGATTGGCTTTCAAAGCTTGTCTAATGGGAAGAGCGTAATATTTAATAGCCGGTTGGGTTCGGCCCGGAAGCTTTTGATGGAGCGCGCGTGCACCATCAGCGATAGACTTATTTAACAAATCTTTTGTCAACAAACCTCGAACTATTGTTCCGAATTCTTGTAGTGTCCATGGTTTGCGCTGTCGGCCTTGGGTATCCTGTGTTTCTGGTTCTGCAGTTTCTTTTTCCGTATCTAATAGGGCAGGTAGAGATACAAACCCAGAAAGCGATGGGAAAGGCCTTGACGTAGAACCAAAAGCCCCTCCGGTTAACGCGAGAAAAGAAATCATCCCCGCACATACTTTATTTATGTTGGTGTTTTTCATAACGGCATCCATTCCCGCATGAAATGCGAAGCATGTCAAGCAAAAAATGGGAAAATTTTGCAAAAAATCAAAAATTAATCCAAAACTTCGCTTCCTCCTCCCACAAAGTAAATCGCCGAAAATATAAATCCCACGCCCAAAAAATATAGCGCAGCGGCAGGCGCCAAAATATAAATAAAAAATAAAATAAAAGTAAAATTTAGGCGATGGTAATCGATGGCTCCAGGTAGACGTCCTGGATCGTGTGGAGCAGCTCGATGCCGTCCACCATCGGCCGCTGAAATGCCTTGCGACCGCAAATTAATCCCGAGCCGCCCGCCCGCTTGTTGATGATCGCCGTCCTGATCGCCTCGCTAAAATCGTCTTCGCCCGACGCCCCACCGGAATTAATCAGCCCAATCCGACCCATGTAACAATTCGCGACCTGGTAGCGCGTCAGATCGATGGGATGCTCGCTTGTCAATTCCGTGTAAACTTTTTCATGAGTTTTACTAAAATTGACCGCCTTGAATCCGCCATTGTTCGTCGGCAACTTCTGCTTAATGATATCCGCCTCGATGGTCACGCCGATGTGATTCGCCTGGCCCGTCAAGTCCGCCGCCGTGTGGTAATCCTCGCCCGCTTTGAACGCCGAGTTGCGCAGGTAGCACCACAGAATCGTCATCAGACCCAGCTCGTGGGCGCGCTTAAAAACACCGCTCGTTTCCTGAATCTGGCGGGTCGACTCCTCAGATCCGAAGTAAATGGTCGCGCCGATCGCCGCCGCCCCCATCTCGTAGGCCTGTTCCACTTGCCCGAAATAAATCTGGTCGAATTTGTTGGGGTACGTGAGGAGTTCGTTGTGGTTGAGTTTGACGACGAATGGGATTTTGTGCGCGTATTTCCTACTCAAATTGCCCAACACACCGAGCGTCGACGCCACCGCGCTGCAACCGCCTTCGATGGCGAGCTTGACGATATTTTCCGGGTCGAAGTAGGCGGGATTGGGCGCGAAACTCGCTGCGGCGGAGTGTTCGATGCCCTGGTCGACGGGCAAAATCGACGTGTAACCGGTGCCCCCGAGGCGCCCCGCAGCCATGATCCACGCCAGGTTGTTGAGGACGCGCTGGGAGCGGTCCGTTTGCGTAAAAACCCTGTCAATAAAATCCGAACCCGGCAGGTGTAAATCGTCCTTTAGAATCGTCTGGCAATTGTGTTCGACGAGCCCGCTCGAATCGCCATCAATGAAATCCCGAATTCGCCTGTTCATGGCGATGAAGTATAATCAAAGTTCGCCGAAATGCAAGTGAAATTATTGGATTTTTTGAAGTTTTGTCAAAGTTGTGGCAGTTGACATTTTGCCTTGACATTTGGAATTGAGTGCTAGGCATTATTCGCGGTTGTCGGCGATAGTTTCCCGCAAATGTTGGGGGATATTGGAAATGCAAGTGAAATTATTGGACTTTTTGAAGTTTTGCTAAAATTGTGGCAGTTGACATTTTGCCTTGACATTTGGAATTGAGCGCTAGGCATTATTCGCGGTTGTCGGCGATAGTTTCCCGCAGATGTTGGGCGACGTTGGAAAAGTCGCCATTGGACAAAAATAGAAAAACTTGCCTCTGGGAGCCGATTTTCGCTGGAAAAATTTCCTTCATGGCGGTGGTATCCGTGAAGTGCGCCGGGCAATAATGGATGTCGCGGGCCAGTCGGTGGGTGTCGAGACAGTGCGGCCGCTTTTTGAAAATTTCCGCGATGTAGACCTCGTCGCTCCCGCGGAAAGCCTCGATGAACGCTTCCTGGAAGCAGTCCGAACACGCCGTATTGCTGCGCGGCTCGAAGGCGGTGATGAGTCGGTGGTGCGGGAATTTCTGTTTAGTGGCGCGGATCGTCGCGGAAATGGCAGTCGGATGGTGGGCGAAATCTTCGATGATGGCCGTGTTTTGATCGCAAAAAATAATCTCCTGGCGCTTGCCAATCCCCCTAAAATTTTGTAAATCAATATTCAAATTTTTACCAAAATATTGCCGCGCCGTGACCACGGCCATCGCAACGTTCCACACATTGTGTTCGCCGAAAAGTGGGCTTTGAATCACGATTTTTTCCGCATTATGTCCGAGGGTAAAAGTCGTGCCCTGGGGTGTAAATTGTTCGTCGCCGATGGTAAAATCATTGGCGCTATTTTTCCCCACAAAAATCGTCCGCGTCCAAGCCACCGGTAAAATCGCGCGGATCGCCTCGGAATCGCCGTTCGCGATGACGCACCCACTCGCCGGCACCAGCCGAATGGCGTGGGAAAATGTCCGCTGGATGTCCTCCAGGTCGCGAAAAATATCGAGGTGGTCCGGTTCGATGTTATTGATGGCCAGGATTTTTGGGGAATAGTGGATAAATTTGCTGCGCTTGTCGAAGAACGCGGAGTCGTACTCGTCGCCCTCGATCACGAATGGTGCCGCCGCCGCACCGTAACTCGCCCCCGACGGAAAATTGAGCGGAGCGCCGCCGATGAAGTACCCGGGGTCGCAGCGGTTGAGCGCGAGCAAGTAGCTGATGAGCGTGGTGGTGGTGGTTTTTCCGTGAGTCCCGGCCACGACGATCGCGTCGCGGTTGCCGATAATTTTCCGGCGGACGAGCTCCGGCAGCGAGCAGTAGGGGATTTTTTTCTGGTCCAGCAGCCACTCGATTTCTCCGTTACCGCGCCCGATGGCATTGCCGACGACGGCGAGTTCGGGGGCGAATTTTTCGAGCCGCTGAGCCGAATAACCTTCGTAAATGGCGATGCGATTTTTAGCGAGGAGGTGGGACATCGGCGGGTAAATTTTCGCGTCGCTGCCGCATACGTCGTGTCCCCGCGCCTGCATGAGGATCGCCAAATTACCCATCGCAGTCCCGCCGATCCCTAAAAAATAAATTTTCATTTTTTCGTAAATTTTAACACGCTTGTATCGAAAAATTTAAAAATTTTCCACCAACGCCATCAGCGAACTAATGCCACTGCCGATCCCGAGGAGCGCTGTTTTTTCGTTGGGGGCGATGATATTTTTTTCGAGGGCGACGGAAAGCGTCAGCGGGAGCGCGACGGACCCCGTGTTCCCCAAAAACGGAAACGTCGAAAAATCTTTTTCCAGATCGAGCCCCAGCGTTTGGTACAGCATCGCCCGGTGGCGTTGGCCGACCTGGTGGCAAATGGTGTGCGCGATGTCCGCGCTTTGGAGCCGGGTATATTGTAAAAATTGTCGCCAATTATCGGCGGCGAGTCGGATCCCCAAATGCAGCAGCGCCTCCGAATCCGTCCGCATCGCAAGCGCATTATCGGGGGTCACATCGCCCTGGCAAAGGGTGCAGCCGCTGGCGTCCGTAAGTGCGGAAATGGCTCGTAATTTTAATATATTTTTACTATTTTTTACCAAATTATCGCGGCAAAGGATCGCCGCAACCGCCCCCGATCCGATCGTCAAATTGGCAAAATAAGCCTTGATTTCCTGGCGTGTGAGCGCCGTATTTTGCCTGAGGTGCGCGATCGTGTGGTCGAGCAGCGGCTTGCCGTTTTCCCCAGAAACAATCAGCGCCGAACCAATTTGCCCCGCCTCAATCATCGCCGCGACAGCCATCATGGCGTTCAAAAATCCTAGGCAGGCATTCGATAAATCGAAAAATGGCGTGTGCGCCGAGAGCTGTAAATTGCGGTGAACGTAAGCCGCCGTCGCCGGCTCCAAACGGTCGCGACACACCGAAGCGTGGACCAGCAAATCGATGTCATTTTTGGCGAAAGCTGTCTTTTTGAGCACATTTTCAGCCGCCTCCGTGCTCGCCTGCGACGGGAGAATTTCCCCGGGCCAGGCGCGCCGCTCCCGAATCCCCGTCATCAACTCTAGCCGCCCGAAGGGCAAATGCAGCCGCTCGTAGAGCGCGCTCAGCTGCCATTCGACGTCGCCCGAAGAAAGAATCACCGGCGGTAAAACGTGGGCGATGGATTCGATGGCGACGTGCGAAAAAGTAAAATTCATGGATATTTTGTGTCAAAAATTGCCACCCGTAGCGCCACTCGCAACGATGTTTTGCGCCTTTACAACCATGGCTCCGCGGTAACGGTGCGGCGAAGAAGGTCCGTTCACCGTGACCATTTTCCCCAGGAGATTGGCCAGCGACGTCCCCGTTGCTAGCGTGGAGAGGTCTAAAAAAATAATGGCTTTGCCCTTTTTGTCGGTGATGTGGTACTCGTAATTGGGCTGGAAAAATGGCCACTGCCACAGCGAAGGCTCGCGGCGTTTGAGGACCCCGCTGTAGGCGTAGGGACGGACTGTGGCGGTGGGAATCTGCGGGTTATCGCTCGAGCTTGAGGACGTTATTTGCGGTGTTTTGGCGTTCATGCGCGTGCGTATGGACCGCCCCAAGCATAGCGGATGAAGCACGATCCCGAAAATAATCAGCCAATATTTCACAGCGAGCCAACTCTTCTAAGAAAAGAAAATTTTCAAGCAATATTTAATATTTTTTTCTTTTGGAGTGAATTTGTATTTTTTTTAACATTTAAGCTAAAACTTTGACGAAAAATTTAACAAAATGAATCGATTATTTTTTGGATTAAATGCTCTTCCAGTCGGTGGCGATGGCGAGCAACTGGGTCTCGATTTTTTCCGTGAGCTGGCCCTCTTTAGCGATCTGTTCCAACACACCCATCCCACTCGTCGAAAAATAACTCAACAGAGATTCCGCTTCCCCGCTGACGCGCTTCAATTCCACTTTATCAAAAATACCACTCCGAATCGCCCAAAGGAGAATAATCTGGTCAGCAACACTCCGCGGCGCATTGGCCGGCTGCTTGAATAGCTCCACAATCCGCCCCCCACGATCGATCTGCTGCTGCGTTTTGGCGTCGAGATCGGATCCAAATTGCGCGAAGGAACTCAGCTCGTAGTACTGCCCTAGCTCCAATTTTAACTTCCCAGCGACCTGCTTGAACGCCTTTATCTGTGCCGCCGAACCGACCCGCGAGACCGAGATCCCAATGGAAATTGCCGGCCGTATACCTTTGTTAAATAGGTCCGTGTCAAGGAAAATCTGGCCGTCCGTGATCGAAATTACATTGGTCGGGATGTACGCCGAGACGTCGCCCGCCTGCGTTTCGATGATCGGTAGCGCCGTCAGTGAGCCGTTGCCGCTAGTCGCATTGAGGCGCGCTGCCCGTTCGAGGAGCTTGGAGTGGAGGTAAAAAATATCGCCCGGGTAAGCCTCGCGCCCCGATGGCCGCTTGAGAACGAGGCAAATCTGGCGGTAGGCGACGGCGTGCTTGGAGAGGTCGTCGTAGACAATCAGCGCGTCCATACCGTTCTGCATAAACCACTCGCCCATCGCACAACCCGCGTAGGGCACGATATATTGGTTCGCGGTATTATCGGCGGCGGGGGAGTTGACGATGATGGTGAAGGGCATGGCGTCGTGATCCGTGAGCGTTTTAATGGTGCGGGCGATGGTCGAATTTTTCTGGCCAATGGCGACGTAAATGGAGTACACGGGACGGAAATTGGGGTCATTTGAGGCGAGGCCCTCCCGATTAATTCTGGCCTGATTGATGATGGCGTCGATGGCGATGGTCGATTTTCCGGTGGCGCGGTCGCCGATGATGAGTTCCCTTTGGCCGCGGCCGATGGGGATCATGGAATCGATGGCGAGTATGCCCGTTTGGAGGGGCTGGTTGACGGATTTTCGCGGCATAATCCCGGGGGCGATTTTTTCAACGGGGTAAAATTCTTCGGCGGCGACGGGACCTTTGCCGTCGATGGGGTAGCCGAGAGCGTCGACCACCCGTCCGAGGAGATTTTTCCCGACGGGGACCGACAGCAATTTACCCGTTGCGGTCGCCTGATCGCCGGCTTTTAGGCGGGAGCAGTCACCAAAAATAACAACCCCAACAAAATCTTCTTCGAGATTCAGGGCGACGCCGAAAATACCGTGGTCGAAGTCGATCATTTCGTTATACATGGCGTCGGAGAGGCCGTTGAGGACCGCAGTGCCGTCGGCGATGGAGACGATCGTGCCGATATTTTTTTTGGTTGTGGAGAGGCGTTTGGAAAGAATTTCCTCGCGGATTTGACTGAGAATGGGATTCGTCATGAGCTGTGTTTACTCCTAAAGATAAGTGTGGGATTTGCAAGCTCATATTTCGTTGCGGAGGGAATTAGCGGTTTACGGTCTTAGATTTTAGCGAAAATTTAATAAAGCGCGTGGATAGATTTAAAAAAGCTTGAGATTTTTTATAAAATTTATAAATATTTTAGCCAACAAAGGGAAATATGGAAAAGAAAATCACAACGTGGGTGAGAAATGTGGCGCTACTGCTGGCGCCATTTGTAAGTGCAGTTCAAACGGAAGCTGCGGCAAGAAGAGCAAAGACCACAGATGAGCTGGAGGATACAACAATAACAGACAATAGTTACGTAAAAGCGTACAGAGCTGAAATAGCAAAGATAGAAAAAAATTGCAAGGCAGATTCAATAGAATCAATAGATAAAGCGTGCGGAAAGTTAAAAAATTTGCAAAAGCATATATACAGCGGCGAGGCTGTACCAAAAGACCCGGCAAAGATTGATTTCGAGGCCATATACAACGGGACTTGGACGAAAGTGGAGGGAGGGATGTCTATGAAAGACCCATTGAGAGATGTATTGAAAGAAGGAATTAATAAAACTATTGGGGGAACAATAGGGAAAGGGGCCGAAGCAGCCGCAAAGCTAACAGACGGAGCAGAGATGACAACCGAACAATATGTAAAGATCATAGAAACTATCGGAAAATTTATAGGTTATGCTGTTCTTGTTGTTAAGAAAAAGGACGACAAAGCCATCGACCTTAGCGATTATGATAAACTGCCCAAGCGTTTTGGAGCCGGAAATTTACAAGAACTTGTCAGAGGCATCGTAGAAGAGCTTAATAAGGCCTTTGTTGCTCAAAATAGCAACTGGGAAGATAGTTTTAATAAAAAAGGAGAAGAAATAGTTAATAAATCTAAAGGTAAATTCAGCCAACACGACCTAGAATCCGAGTTTCGAGCGTTCGAAGATATCAAGTGTTCTGAAAAGCTAATAGACATCCTTGAAAGGGAAATAATGGATGTAATGGATGAAGCAAAGCTTACCTCGATTAAAGAAATTTTAACAAAATGCGGGATAAGTCTAGGCGTTACTTACCCGATTGGGGGTTCAATGGACCAAATGACTGCAAAGAAAAAAGAGGCAGTTACAAAGGAAGCAGAAAGGAGATTACAGGAAGCGTATGAGTTATGTAAAAATTCACAATGGAAAAGTGCGACTGTAAGTGAGCAGAAAAGACGCATCGACGACTTAAAATGGGTTTTATTGAATCCAAAAAATTTATCGTTTCTAGGCATGCCTGCTGACAGAGTATTATTATATGAAAAAATGTGTAAAGAGGGGCTGGCGGAAATAGAATACATGAGAGATCTCCAAATCATAAAAGATAAATACGCAGAAGGTGGTTGGTTATGGAAGATCACCGGTGGAGCTTTTGTTAAATTATTGAACATGTTTAAAGATGCCGCCACAAAATTAGAGGAAGTTGCTGAGGATGTAAAGGCTATTCAAGATGCCCTTAATGAAGCGAAACGTAGAGTCGACAAAGGCAAATATGATGTACTGACAGCTGCAGCTACAACTGCGGTCGGGGAGATCGAAAAAAAATGCCTCGAGTATGTAGGACAAATGGCAGCAGACTTTTGCAAAGATGTGAGTGCATTGGATGTAACTGAAGCTCAAACCGAACTTAGGGGACTCCAAGCCGCCTGTGGAAATTTTGCTAAAAAAGATTTCCTTTCAGGCCCTCTTAAAGAAAGCGTAAAATGGTACATAGATTGTTGTCAATTAGCCCTCAACTTTAGGACGTTTAATGGTGCGTTGAGAGCGAAATGTATACCAGATAGTGTAAAATTAACGGAAAAAGATTGGAAATTAAAAGCGGATGAATCGCTCGACGGTTTACAGGAATCATGGAAAAAAAATGTAGGAGAATACAATAGGCTCGAGAACTTAGCCAATGCTGGGGAAATCAAGAATGCAATGAATATAACCGGAGCAACTGCTCTGGCATCTTTTACGACTTGCAAAACCTCGCTAGAGACACTGTTTACTGATAGCGAGATGGCATTTGTTCCCAATCGGCAGGACGAACTTTTAGATAAATTTCACAAAAATGATGCCAGTTGGATGTTGGGATCTTACCAAGCTCAGGCGGACGCAACTATAAAGGAGTTCAGAATTTTATCTAATGAGACTCGTCAGCTTGAGCTGAGAGAAAGGGGAGAAACGTATATACAAGCAATCATGCTGCATCGTGTGTTCATGGCGTATTATTGGCTTGAGTTAAATGATAAGGATTTGGGGGATAAACGAAACGCTTTAGAGCAAAAAATTGCCGATATAGAGTTAATAGTAAAAGAAATGGGAGATTCACCGTCTGAGGTTGAGCTTAAAGCGAGAATTAATAAGCAGATTAAATATGTAAAGGCGATAGAGAGCGCCAAGGAGGGCATAAAACAGTTTTTCCAAAGCCCAGAGAAAAAAGATGAAGCAAAGCGCGCGCTGCAAGGGACAAATCCCCACGTTAGCAATATTCCCAACGCGTCCTTCCAAACGGAAGTCAGACAGTGGGTTGATTATTGGATATTACGATTGGAAATGGAGTTAGCGTTCGTAAACTTTTGTAAGGATGCGGCGAATTTTCTAGAAAATCCAGAAAATATTCCGGCAAAAGCGCAAGAGGCGCGTGTGGTTATCGAAAGCGCAACTACAACGGCTAAGTTGAAGGCTTTAGGCGATTATGAAAAACAATTAGGGGATTTTAAAAAATACTGTTTGGAGGTTATCGGAAACGCGGAAAAAATTGGGACTGCCTGCACGGAATTCACAGCAAATCAAGCGGATGAAACGAAAAGAGATGCGGTGTTAAAAGCAATGGATGACTTTGGAACTCACGCAAATGGCCCCAAAGGCATAGTATCGGCTGCTGTTTTAGGCGCTTTAAAAAGCTCAAGTGTACAGATTGGTGCAGCTAAAGGGGGAATAGAAGGGCGGTGGCATCTCGCAGTGGATACGAAGTCTGCGCAGACAATGGAACGGCAAATCGTGGCTCTTTTTTATACATTTTCCGTAAAAGATTTTCATACGGAGAAAGATGCGGGGCAGTTGTGTACAGACACTCAAAAAGCATGGCTTGAGGCTAAAAAAATGATTTCCGAAGGAAAACTAAAAGATGAAACTGAAGTAAAGTTTAACAACGCCTTGAAATATTTCCGGGCGATTGAAGCAGCACTCAAGTCGGGTGGGGATGATCATTTTACTGGCGCTTTGAGCTGGCTCACATTCACTGAAGCAGGCCAAGCCAACCTTGACAAGTTGAAAGCGGCGATTGGGGCAGTAAAGACCGCTGCCGATAGGGTTATTATTGACGGATTGAAGCTAAAAGCGGGAGACTATGCCAAAAAGTTAGAGAGGAGATTTGCTGAGGTTGAAAGCTTTTGGGCTGCCAAAAAAGATATTTCTGGTTCGAGTAATAGCTTTTTAAATAAAGCAAAAGAAGAGAAAGGCTTTGGAAATTTTGAAGCATTAACTACTGAGTTGGAGCAGGCTAAGGCAAAAATTCAAAAAGCAGTTACCGATTGTGAAGGAAAGTTAACAATTGATGAAATAAAAAATGAACTTTACAAATGGAGCGATCTCTGTCAGATAATCACCGATTTACATTACTATTTCTTCGCTTACCTTTACCATGGGATGGACCAAAAAACGGCGATAGAAGGTCTTGAAAAAACAATTACTGACGCCCAGGTGCGACATGATAGCTCGTCGGTGCCAAACAAAAGCGACACGGCATTTCATGTTCCCGCGTGGAAAAAGAAATGCGAAGCGGTAAAAAAATTTTCAAAAATATATATACAAAGAATAACTGGAGCTAGGGAGGATACCGAAGAATTTGTGAATGACGGGGCGATAAAATCCACTGCAGTATTATTAAAATTGGATAAGATCATTGCGGATGTAGCGACCATTGATGCTGCAGAAGCAGATAAAGCGGAGAAAAACATACTGTATATATCTGATGTAAGAACAGCCGTTACTGATTACGCTCAGCAATTGAAAGGTGAAGTTTCTTTACATGCCAAGCGGAACCAATTGAAAGAGATTGCCGCTAAATTTTTTGCTTCGGGTATGTCGGAAATGAATAAAGATGAAGCGTTGGCTGAGATTGGTAAAGTTGAAAGAGCCGCCGCCGCCGCCGGACTTATTGCGGCAGACATTGCGTATTATAGAAAGTCCATTGAGCTGGCGTATGCCTCGGTCAGATTTGTAAAAGGGGAAATCAATCAGGCTGCTTTCGAAGGGGTAATTGTTGGAGTAAAGCCCGATGGGATTAAAGACGATAAATTGAAAAGGGAAATTGAGGCGGAAATAGCCGCGATGAAGGCCTGCAAAGCTGCGATCAATGACGTATGTGTAAAGATAGCGGAATTTAAAGAGGAATTCACGGAAGAGACTGGCCTGGCGGCGTTGGCAACGCTGGACGCACTTAAAACGGCGATTGAAAATAATGTTAATTTTAACGAAAAGTTAAAGAGCAGGCTTTTACAAATCGTCGCCTACTGGAAAGCAAGCGTGGAAATGGCTATGCTATTTGCTGCGGCGGAAAATCTGGATGCGCTTCAAGGGGGCATCACAATAGCAAAATTGGATGTAATTGATGGAGTTGGAATTCCCGCTGATTTGCAAGCGAAGCTTGAGGAAGAAAAGGCAGCATTGTTAGGACTTGCAGAAAAAATTAAAGTCGCTGATGAAGTCAAAGCAGCATTCGAAGAATCCCCTGGAGACGCAGGTTTGAAAGACGCTGCAATTAAGGCGCAGGATGCCGTTGCGCAGTATATTAAAGATAATAAGGAAAAATCGCCGTGGTTTGTCGAAGGCGGAGGATTGGAATGCAGTTTGGCCATAAATGGCGCAAAAAAGGATATGGAGAGCGCCTATAAGAATGAAATAGCCCGCAAAGCCGAAGAAGCTCGTAAAGCGGAGGAAGCACGTCTAGCGGCGGAAGCCCGCAAAGCGGAAGAAGCTCGTCTAGCTGCTGAAGAAGCCATTCGCAAAGCAGAAGAAGCACGTCTAGCGGCGGAAGCTCGTAAAGCGGAAGAGGCCCGCCTAGCCGAAGAGGCTCGTAAAGCTAAAGAAGCAGCAGATCGCCTAGCCGAGGAAGCCCGCCTAGCCGCCGAGGAGGCACGCAAAGCGGAAGAAGCTCGCAAAGCGGAAGAAGCACGTCTAGCGGGAGAAGTCCGCAAGGCCGAGGAAGTTCGTTTAGTCGAAGAAGCCCGCAAAGCGGAAGAAACAGCCAGTTTGAGTATAATCATGCCAACGGAAAAAGAAATCACTATGGTCGATGCCGCTAAAAAACAAATGGAACGTGTAGTCAAACAGTTCAGTAAGGGGGAGAAGTCATTCGGCGATCTCGATCGGGCGGCGGAAGAAATCAATGCCATAGCGGAATCTGCCGTAGCCCAAGTAACCAACCCAGACTTGCAAGACGATATATTAAATAATGCTGCGATAAAAAAAGCATTTATGGCCGTTTATGTCATCGCGCAAGAATTCAACAGGGCCCCACAAACAGAAGCCATTGCGGATGGAGCTACCAAAAAAATCGATCAGGTTTGGCAGCAAGTACGGGGCTTTGGCGTTGATGAGGAGGCCAGTGAAAGGTTCAGGCAGTATTGCATGCGTCAATCGGCACCGATATCAATGGAGGTCGACGTTATGCAATTTAGAAACGATCAATTGCCTGCGTATGCTGCGATGGATAGAATTGATCAGCGTCGACAAGAAGCTCTGAATGCCATTAAGGACCCGGTGTGGCAAATGAGGGTTCGACAGTATGCGACGTGGAAGAAATGGGAGATCGAGATTGATTCTGCGGTTGCGGAGTTCGACGAGGGATCCAGGTCCCTAAGCGATGCGGAGATTATTTTGGAAAAAATGGATGAAATTTTAGGAATAACAAAGAGCAATATTAGCGAGAAGCAGTGGCTATCGCTGCGGCAGTATGTCTGGCGGCAGATGGAAGCGATTGTTAAAAAAATTATAAACATCGTCGCAGAAAACGTTGCGGATGGTCGGATAACGGGCGCTGAGGCGTTAGGCGATCTCGATTATATTTTACGTTTAGCGGAGCGGTACATCGATGACCCGGCGTTACTCCAGGGTTTACGGCGGGAAGCGGAAGGGATTAGGCAGCGGCTTAGACGTGGA
>JAISBJ010000013.1 GCA_031266235.1 Puniceicoccales bacterium
GGTCGGCGGCAGTTGAGTATGGGGAGCGTACAAAAGGGACTGGCAAAGGAACGGGAAATCAAGAAACTTATGCAAGGCATCGGCCAAGCAGCCATAAGTTTCGGCAATGCGGGTGAAACTAAAAAATTAGCCCAACTGGAAGAATCCATCCAACGCAAACGGACTGCCCTCGACTTGACCCGCTCCGTCGCCGATTCCGTCGAAAGTTCCCTCAAATCTATCGACTCCGTCCGCGACCATTTCCTCTCCCTTATCTCCCAAATCAACCAAGCCCAACATGACGCTAATATGTCCATCATCCGCAATGTTAGAGCTTGATTTTAACCTTCTTTTTATACTTGATTCGGAAAATAATCCGATTTCCCTTTATCATCTTTTTACGTTTAAAAAAAGATTTTTTTGGAAAATTTTAAATCTGTTTTTCATGCCTAATTCGAAAAAGATTTTTTTGGCTTGTCAAGCCTTTCTTCCGGAAAGAATTTCCTGCACTTTAATTACAATATTTCAAAATATTTTAATATTATTTTCACTATACTAAATCTCTTCTAATATTTTTGTGCTTGACTTCTGTATTTTATAAATCAAGCTTCTTTTCCAGAAGAATGATCCAGACGTAATTTTTTTATTTACTCTTTGCAAAAAAAATAAACTTGGACTATTTTTTTACAATTTAAACTCATTCCGGCTGCAAAAGCTCTTGGATGTGGTCGAGAAAATATTCCGTCCCCAATTGCTTCGACTTTAGAGAATCGATAATCTCGCTGAACAGCGAAGACTTCCTCTCCTGAAGGCGTTGGATGCCCGATTCAATGGAATTTTGTGTGATTAATCGGTAAATGGTGACCTTTTTATCCTGGCCAATGCGGTGTACGCGGTCCATCGCCTGCTTCTCAATGGATGGGTTCCACCAGGGATCCATGAGAAATACCGTGTCCGCCGCCGTCAGCGTAATTCCAATCCCCCCCGCCTTCAGCGAAACCAGTATGATGGCGTCGTTGGGATTTGTTTGAAAATTGTCAACCACAATGTTGCGGTGCTTCGTCGAACCAATAATTTCAAACAGATCGACGGCCGGGAAAATTTCCTTCAACATGGACTTGATGCGCTGCAAAAATGTAACAAATTGGCTAAAAATAACAATTTTTTTTCGAGGCACGGAAAATTCACGGCCCAGCATACTTTGGAGGGAAGCGAGTTTACAACTGTCTTCAAAAAGGGCTTCCACATTGGGGATGATCCCCGGATCGCAAGCCACCTGGCGCAGGCGCGTCAGGGCCGATAAAATGCCAAAGCGATGGTTTTTTAAATCAAGTTGGTGCCTGTCGTTGCAGTAGCGCTTGAGGGTAATATTGACAAAATTTTTATAAAGTAGCTGCTGGAGTTGGGTCATTTCGCAGGAGACGTTGACTTCCATTTTTTGGGGCAATTCGCTGGCGACGGTTTCCTTTGTCCGCCGCAACATAAAGGGCGCGATCTGCTTCTTAATTTTACTGCCGATATCTTCGGATTTACACAGTTCGATAAACTGATTTTTCTCCCCCAGTAACCCCGGCATGAGGAAACGAAAGATACTCCACAGGTCGACCAGATTATTTTCGATCGGCGTACCGCTGAGTGCCAGGCGCCATTTCGAGCGGATCGCGGTGCAGGCGTAAAAAATTTTAGTCGTCGGATTTTTAATAAATTGTGCTTCGTCGAGGACGGCCAATTGAAAATTTCTTTTGGCGATCTCGGATTTGTGGCGGCGGAGCTGGGTATAGCTGATGACCCAGATGTGGACATCCGGCTCGTTGAGGTCCGATTCCGAAGAAAAAATATTGACTTTGAGTTTGGGGAAGAATTTTTGAGCTTCATTTTGCCAGACGTGGACGACACTCGCCGGACAGACCACGATCGTCTGCTCATTGGCATCGATTTTTGAAATAAATGTTAAAACTTGAAGCGTTTTTCCCAAACCCATATCGTCGGCGATCAGGCCGTGGAATCCGTGGCGCAGGATATGGTTAATCCAGAGGACGCCTTCCCGCTGGTAGGAGCGCAATATTTTGGGGAGAATAAAGGGTTTTTCGGGTTTCGACGCGAAGGATTGTTGCCATTCGAGGATCTCCGGGCTACTTTTGTAGGGGATGTCCGATAGGTTGAAAATCGAGTACATCATGTAGCGGGGGATTTCGCTGTGAAAACGGTTTAAAATGGCGTGCTGGGAGTGGGTAATATTGATGGTTTTTTTACTCATGCGCACGGCCCCAAAACCGTCGATGAACAGGGGGCTGCCGTCGCCTTTTAGCATTTTTTTAGTGAGGTGCTCCGGGACGACGTAATCATCGCTACTCAGTTGCAGCGACAGGTCGAGGCTATCGTCGCGGTGCTCACTTTTGCGGGCGGCGAAGGCGGCACGGATTTCCTTGGGGCCCTCGCCGAGTTTTTGGACATTGCTATCCAGTTGGATGGCGAAGCGCTCGCGCCAGGCGGGGAGCGTATATCTACAAAAATCGATGGCGAAGGCGATATTGGCGATGCGGTACTCTTTACTCTGTTTATACAATGAAAATCCGGCTTTGCGGGCGAGGTGAATCAATTTAATGACGCCATCGCGGTCCTGCTGGGTGGTGGTATTTTTATAGCGGGAAAGGTTATCCGGGAAAACGAGCTTATTATTGCTAATCCAGTAGGCTTTGAAGCACAGGCTTTGGCCGGACATGTAAAAAGAAAGTTTAAGGGGTTTGTGATTGAGTTTACTGGAGGTATCGACGCGTTCATTTTTCGGAGCATTTTTCAGGGCAATATCGCCGTCGTCGGTTGGGGAAAAGAGGGCGTCCTGTTTATCGAGGATCGCTTCGTCCATGGCGATGAGGGCACCAATGGCGGCGTCATTTTTATTGAGGAGGGAAGAACGGGCGGAGAGTTGGCCATTTTCGAGGTCGATGATGGCAAAAAATTGCGATTTATTTTCGCCGAGGTAGCGCACGATGACATCCTCGGGCCGAATTTCGATTTCTTTGACGGCATATTTTTCGAGAAAGTCGACACCTTTTCTGATTTCGTCCCTCGAAAAAGATTTCTGCCAATCATTTTGCGCGAAAATCTCCATCCAATTCTCAAGCGATTGCCGCTTAAACGTCACTGCTGGTGCGCGATTATGCATAATTATCCTGCTATTCTGAAAAAAAAGGATAAAAATGTCAAGTATTTTTTTTGATGAATATTTTTCTTGCTTTTTTGAAAAAAAACATTTTCGCTTTGGAAAAAGAATAATATTGAAAGGTGTGTTGTGTTAGAAAATAATAATTATTAGCGGAGGCTTGAGCCTTTAAAATTATTTAAAAAGTCCGGAATGAAAGGATAAAAATGTCAAGTATTTTTTTTGATGAATATTTTTTCTTGCTTTTTTCGAAAAAAACATTTTCGCTTTGGAAAAAGAATAATATTGAAAGGTGCGTTGTGTTAGAAAATAATAATCGTTGGCGGAGGTTTGAGTCTTTAAAATTATTTTAACAGTTTGAAAAAAAGAATAAAAATGTCAAGTATTTTTTTGGTGAATATTTTTTCTTGCTTTTTTCGAAAAAAACATTTTCGCTTTGGAAAAAGAATAATATTGAAAGGTGCGTTGTGTTAGAAAATAATAATTATTAGCGGAAGCTTGAGTTTTTATAAAAATGCCTATGGAAGAAAAAATTAATGCCCATTATCAAACGAGAGTGCATCGAACATATTAGGGAGGTGGCCGATCTGTACGACATCGTTTCCGGCTACGTACAATTGCGGCGCTCGGGCGGAAATTGGAAGGGCCTGAGCCCCTTTACGGTCGAAAAAACACCCTCGTTTTTCGTGCTCCCAGAAAAAAAATTCTTCAAATGCTTCAGCACCGGCTACGCGGGAGATATTTTCCGTTTTTTGGAATTGAAGGAAAATTTGTCTTTTATTGAAGCGGTGGAATGGTTGGCGAAGCACTACGGCATCAGTCTGGAATACGGGGAGAATCGGTACGCCAAAAGTTACTCCAAAAATGAGCTGCTGGAGATCCACGAGGACGCCGCCGCCTATTACCGGCGGAATTTCCGTGAAAGCCCGGACGTTCAGCGTTACTGGACCGAAACCCGTCGATTTTCCCCCGAAGCGGCGGAGCGCTATGGCATCGGCTGGGCGCCCAAGTTCGACCGCGGGCTGCTGGCATTATTGCGCCGGAAAACCTATACGTTGGAAGCGCTGCAACAGTGTGGTTTATTGCTATGGAACGAGAATGATCCCCAAAATTTCCGACTGCGTTTCACGGGCCGTCTGATGATCCCGATCTACGACGTACAAAATCGCGTCGTCGCCTTTGCGGGGCGCATTATCGAGTCATCCGGCGACTTTTCCAAGTACATCAACTCCCCCGAGACCCCTATTTTCAGCAAAGGAAGTATGCTATATGGGCTTCACCGCGCCCGGAAGTTCGTCACGGATCATTTTACCATCGTGGAGGGGCCATTGGACGCGATCCGCTGCTGGGAAAACGGGATTCAGGAAGCCATTGCGCCGCAGGGGACGGGAATTACGGAGGTGCAGATGCATTTACTTCGGCGCTACGCATCCAAGCTCCTTTGTTTGACGGACGGCGATGGAGCGGGGCAAAAATGTGCGCTGCGGGTGGTCGAATTATCCTTCAGAGCGGGCCTGGAGAGCCGGATCATAGCGCTCGGCGAGGGCGACGATCCCGATTCGTTGCTACTTCGCGATGGTAGGGCTGGGTTTGATCGTTTGAGGGAGGAGGCGATGATTCCCTTCATGGCCCGAGTTCTTTTGCCGAGAGGGGAGGCGTCGACGGCCGTCGAGAGGGAACATTTTTTAAAAAAAATTTACGAAATGATTCGCACCGCCGATTCGGAAGTCACCCAAAACGCCTATTTGGACGAGTTGGCGCTCCATTTGAACCTCGATCGCCGGGCCATCGGGAATGATTTCCGCAATTTTTGTGGGGACACGAAGTTTGCGATCCCCGGGGGAGTGCGGCAGGGGGCCTCCCAGGGCGAAGGAAAAATCAAAGGGAAATTGCACACGGCGGAGTACGATCTCCTGTCGCTGGTGCTCCACTATGGCCATTTTGGGCAGAAGATTGCTTACATTATCGACGATGGGTGGCTCAGTGGCGAGCATGGGAATTTGTTACAAAAGGTGCTCAACGAGGTCCGCGAAGACCTTTGGGAGGGGCCGCGGGAGAATAGCCCCGTTTTTTCGGAGTCGGAGTTGAACGAATTATTTTCCATTTTAGCGGAGGATAGCGACGTCGAAGATCCCCTCGAAGCCGTAAATGCCTGTATCCGTTCGCTGTACACGGCCTTTGTCAAGCAAAAACTCGCCTCCATTGACCAAAAAATATCCCAGCAAAGAAAATTTACGAAAGATAAAAATTTACTTGACGACGTCAATTTTTTCGAAAATCTTCAGGCGGAGAAATTGCACCTGCGTCAATTGTTAATTTCCTGTCCAAAAATTGAGGGGGTGAAATAAACTTAAAGTATGGAAAATTCAAAGGTAACGAGTGATGCCAATGCCGGAGTTGGCGTCAACGAGCGGATGAAGGAGCTGATTCGTTTTGCCCGCGGCAAGGGTTATATAACGCTGCACGACATTAGCGAGCATCTGCCCGAGAGCATAGAGAATCCCGAGGATATCGAGAACGTCATGAATATTCTCGACAATCTCGAGATTGAGATCATCGACAGCGAGGAGTCGGAGATTGAGAAGAAGCGATCCGTGGCCGAAGCTGCG
>JAISBJ010000003.1 GCA_031266235.1 Puniceicoccales bacterium
AAAATTCCGCTTAAATACAAAAAATTTCGGCACGAAAAATAAGTCTTGACATTTTTTTCCGCGTCATTTTAGATGAGGAAATTATTGGAATAATGTTTTGTGGATTTAGAGTGGTAGGCATTTTTTTGGCGATATTTTTTGCGTGCGCCGGAGCGATCCATTTGGCCGCGCTACAGCAACTTGATTTACCGCCAAATTTACCGGAAATTTTAAAAATATTCGAATGCGATCAAAGGACGCAGAACGCGTGGAATCGTTTTATTTATATTGTGAAAAAATTTCCGTGCAAACGGGGCGATGATGAGTACCGATTGTTGGAAGCGCTGTTTAGGGAGCATCCGGTGCTACTCCGAGCGGTGGACGATCGAGGGCAGAGTCTGCTGGCGTGGGCCATACTCTTCAGGCGGGCGGACGTGGTCGCGCTGCTACTGTTTGTGGGCTGTGCGTTCGAAACGCGGGATGTCCAAGGCAACACACCTTTATTATTGGCTATAAAAGAAAAATTCACGGAAGCGGTCGTCCTTCTGTTAGCCTACGGAGCCGATCCCAGCGCCCGCAATGGCGACGGATTTAACGCCCATCAATTGGCATGCGCGACGGATCGCACGATAGGTGCCATTCTTTTAAAACGCTATCCGTACCCCAAAAAACCGCCCGATAATACCACTAAATTACTTGACAGCGGGCGTGAAATTAGTATGATGGAAGGGAAATAAATTTATGGACTATAATACTTCGAATCCAGTTTTTAGGGACAATGTTTTTGGCGTGCAGGGTACGGATGCGGCTGCCATGACGGTCAACGGCGTCATCAAAAAATCTTTTTTGACATTATTTTTACTTTTGGCGGGGGCGGCATTTGCGTGGACGCGCTCCTACGCTTCCATTGCCGATATTGGCGGGAAAGTGCTTTTATTTTCGGTGGGGACACTGGTGTTATATCTCGTGACCATTTTTAATCCCAACATCGCGCGGATCACCGTCCCGCTATATGCGTTGGCCGAAGGTTTTATCATTGGCGGCATTTCGCTAATTTTTCAGAGACACTATCCGGGGATTGTGGTGCAGGCGGCGACGGGAACGCTGGGTGTTTTTGGTGCGATGTTAGTTGTATACAAGACGGGGATTATTCGGCCCACGGAGAAGTTTGCCACGATTATATTTGTAGCGACGCTCGGCATTGCCTTTATTTATCTAGCTAATTTTCTGATGCAAAGTTTTGGGTCATCGGGCTTATCGATCGTGCATGGTTCGTCTCCTCTTTCCATTGGTTTTAGTGTTTTTGTATGTGCCATTGCGGCGCTTCATTTGCTACTCGACTTCGAATTTATTGTGCGCCAGAGCAAGTTAGGAGCTCCTGAAAAGTTGGAATGGATCGCTACGCTTGGATTACTGGTGACGCTAGTGTGGATTTACGTAGAAATTTTACATTTATTAGCTAAAATAAAAGATAAATAGCTGAGTTTCGATGCGTCTTTTGGTGATCAAGCCTTCTTCTTTAGGAGATATCATCCATGCGATGGTTGTCATCAGCGAGTTGAGGGCTCAGTTGCCGAACTGTGTGATTGATTGGGTGGTGGGCGATCGTTTTTTTGACATTGTCGATCAATCGAAGATTGCTTCGCGCGTTATTATTTACGAGCGGCATGGTAATTTAGCTTCTATTTTTCGTTTGATTTCCGAAATCCGCCGAGAAACTTACGATTATGTTTTTGACATGCAGGGGTTAGCGCGCAGTGGTTTAATGACATTTTTTTCAAAATCCACTAACAAAATTGGCCGCAAAGATGCCCGCGAACTGGCGTGGCTGGCCTACACCGAGACCGTCGATTACCCGGGCCCGGCCCATGCGATTGATATTCTCAGCGCGTTTTTACCGGTCGTGGGGTGTAGTAGGAAAGTTTCGGGATTAGTCGACGAGCTAGAGAGCATTTATTCGCAAATTTTTGACGAATTTTTAAAAAATGAGATAGGGCCAAATCGGCTGGTTTGCGTATTCCCCGAGAGCCAATGCTCAGGGAAAGAGTGGTTATTTTTTAGTGAAATGATTGAAAAATTATTGCAACAAACAAAGAGAATAGCCATTGTTTTGCTAGGAAACAAGCCATGTGCCGGCGATAAAATCCGATCGCCTTTATTTTTTGATTTGCGCGGGAAAACGACGCTCGCCGACGCCGCATTTTTGATAAAGCGCGCGCAGCTCACCATCGCCAACGACAGCGGCCCTTTACATATTTCCGCGGCGCTGGGGCGCAATACCCTCGGCCTATTCACCGCGACAGACCCTTTGCGCTTCGGCCCGTACCCCCCTACGCGGCACACGAACCGGACGCTTTCTTTGAAAAATTCTCCCGGTGAAGTGGACATCGTCGCCAAAATTGCCGCCGAAATGCTCGCCAAAACGTAGTCGCATCAAAATTGTTTTGTAAATATTTACCGAAATATAATAAATTCAAAGGATTTTTATTAAAAATTTCCTCACAAAAGCGGACATCGTCGCAAAAATTTTTTCTTGTAAAGGCGGCCGCAAATCCTTATGTAACATCTGGAGTTTTCATGGAATACGAAGCAGTGATCGGATTGGAGGTGCACGTTCAAGTCAAGGCCGCGGCGAAATTATTTGCCCCGTCGCGCTACACATACGGCGCCGAACCCAATACCCTGACCGACCCCGTCGTCTTGGGACTGCCCGGGGCGCTGCCCGTACTCAACCGCGAAGCCGTCCGCCAAGCCGTCCGCGCCGGCCTCATCTTCGAATCCGCCATCCCAGAAGTCACCGCCTGGGACCGCAAAAATTATTTTTACCCCGATAATCCAAAAAATTATCAAATTTCACAACTCGACCACCCCATTTGTAAAGGCGGGTTCGTAGAAATCGAGTTGCCGGGGCCCGCGCGCAATATCATGGGGGAGCACAAAAAAATCCCGCTCGACCGGATCCAGCTCGAAGAAGACGTCGGTAAATTGACCCACGAAGGCGACTCGAGTTGCATCGATTTCAACCGCGCCGGCGTCCCGCTATTGGAGATCGTCTCGCTCCCCGAGCTGCGTTCCGAAGAGGAAGCGTTCGCCTACCTCACCTCGCTGCGCATGCACCTGTCCTGCGCCGGGATTTCCGATTGCGACATGGAAAAAGGCCAGATGCGCTGCGACGCGAACGTCAGCATTCGGCCCAAAGGGCAGCAAAAATTGGGCACGAAAGTCGAGTTAAAAAATCTGAATTCCATCTCCGGGGTCAGGAACGGGATCGCCTACGAAATCCGTCGCCAGAGAAAAATTTTGGAAGAAGGCGGCCAGGTCGGTCAGGAGACGCGAAAATGGGATGCCGAAAGCGGCATTTCGACGGCCATGCGCTCCAAGGAAACGGTGAACGATTACCGCTATTTTCCCGACCCCGACCTCGTTCCTCTGCACATCGAGCGGTCGCTCGTCGAGGCGCTGCGGCGGTCGCTACCGGAGCTGCCTTTCCGCAAACAGGAGCGATTTTTCGCGGACTACGACCTGCCCTACACGATCACGTCCGTCCTCTACCCGAACTCCGATTTGTGTCAATTTTTTGAGGAAACGGCTCGCTTTGGCGGCCAACCCA
>JAISBJ010000006.1 GCA_031266235.1 Puniceicoccales bacterium
GACACATTTTTCGCATCTCCTGCTCCAAAAGTTTCAGGCACGGCGACCAATTTTTGTGCTCACAGAGCAGCTCCCCGTCCAGCACGGAATATCGCGTTTTGAAGTAATTTTTTTGGTACCCGAAGGCGCTCCCGGAAAAGAGGTCGGGCCGCTCCATTTTTTTATCCTTGAGCCGCTCCTGAAAAATCCCCATGACCCAGTCCACCGCCGCGCGATGCCTGTGCGCCGCGTAATTATCGGCGGGAAACGAGTCGGGAAATAGCGCCGTAATGCTGACGGAAGTCGTGGGGAGATCCGGGTCGGAGAAGTAAAAAAAATGTCTCCTTTGCACTTCCAAAATACCGACATCTACGTCCAATGGCGTTTTGCGCGGCGGTAGATTTTGAAAAGTTTTTATAATTTTTTCTCCAAATTTTTGCACATCTATATTGCCGACGGCGACGAAAAACATCTTTTCTGGAGAGTACCATTTTTCGTAGAAGTGGCGGAGATCGGTGGCCGACGCGCGTTCGATGACTTCAGTTTTTCCGATGGGGAAGCGTTCGGGGATGACCGTGCCTTTGAGCATCCATCGGGACTTTTTTTTCAACAATTTTTCGCCTACGTTGCGGTGATCGCGCTTCTCCGAAAGGACAACGCCCCGTTCTTGATCGACGTCGCTTTGCAAAAGATCCAGGCCGTCGCAGAGGTCGCGGAAGGCGTCAAATGCCGTGTCAATCGTTTCGGGGTCTGCGTTGTGTAGGTTGAGGAGGTAGCAAGTGTTGAGAAAAGAAGTGAAGGCGTTGAAATCGTGGGCGTCGAGGACCCCCAATTTTTGCATGCGTTTGATCATCTCGCCATCGGGGAAATGTTTGGAGCCGCGGAAAGCCATGTGTTCCAAAAAATGGGCTAGGCCCTGTTCGCGATCCTCTTCCATCGCCGATCCGACGTCGAAATTGAGGGCCAATGCGATGCGTTTTTCCGGGTAAGCGTTTTTCATCAGCGCGTAGCGGAAGCCATTTTCCAGCTGCCCGAAGGTGATGCGCGGATCGTCTTTGATTGCGAATTTTTCGGCCACTTTTCCTGCCTCGGCCTGCTTTGCCGTCGGTTCTTCCGTTGCTAATTCTCCCGACGCTGTGTGTTTTTCCATCGATGTTTCCGCTGCTAAATTTTCCATTGCCGGGTGCTTTGCCGTCGTTTGTTCCGTTGCTAAATTTTCCATTGCCGGATATTTTGTCGTCGTTTGTTCCGGAGCACTTCCGCGCCGGCTGTCCTTCGAAGGAGAAACACATCCATAAAACATCACTAAACCAAAAATATGTGGCGTAAATTGAGTAAATTTTTTCCGCATGCCATTGAATTTTCTCTAAAAAACTTCTCCAGAGGAAAATTTTTATTGAAAAAGTCAATATATTTCTTTCCATTAAATGACAGTGGAATGGGTTTTTATTTTGACATATTTTACTTTACAAAATATTTTACGAAAGAGTGGCGCTATCGAGTTTTGCTCTACGCGTCGGGCGCGCTATTTCTAACGGTTTCGGCGGCAGGATCCATCGCCGTCTACCGCGCCTATTGCCAGTGCCAGGCCATCGAACTGCGGGAGCGGGAGCAGTGGGAGCATTACCAGCGGATGAAAAATAAATTTGAAATGCAGCAGGAACACGTTAGAGAGCTAACGGAAAATCTGGATTTTATAGAGCACGTCGCCCGCGAACAGATGCAGGTAGCCGGCGAAAATGAAGTATTATTCCGGTTTGAATAGCAGCTATGGAAAAATTACGGCGAGAAGTTTTTGAAAAATTTGAACGCTACCACCAGGAACAAGTTTTTCGATTTTGGGATGAGTTGGGTGAGGAGGAACGGTTGAATTTATGTCGGCAGGCGGAGCGGATCGATTTGATTCGCCTTTCGGAAATGATCGACGCCCTCATCGAAAAGGGCAAGGGGCATTTTGTCCGTGCGGATTCGCCCCTCATGCCGGCGAACTACATCGGTCTGCCCTACGACGAGACCAGCCGCTACCGCTGGGAAGACGCCTATAATTTGGGCGAACAGGTCCTCGGCGATGGGCGCGTTGCCGTACTGACGGCGGCGGGCGGCCAGGGTACTCGGCTCGGTTTTGAGGGCCCCAAGGGGACTTTTGCCGTAACGCCGGTCAAAGGGAAGTCGCTGTTCCAGGTATTTGCGGAAAAAATCCGCTTCGCAGAAAAGCGCTACGGCCACCCCATCCACTGGTTCATCATGACGAGCGATCGCAACCACAATGAAACCATTGAGTTTTTTGGAAAAAATGACTCCTTTGGCTTAACGAATGTCCATTTTATGCGTCAGGGGCAATTGGCTGCGGTGGACATGAAGGGCCGGATCATGTTGGAGGACAGGGGGCGCATTGCGATGCATCCCGACGGCCACGGGGGCGCTTTCCGGGCGTTTGTGGCGAGTGGGGCGGGCGCCATGCTCGACGGCCAGGGCGTCGACGTCATCAGCTATTTCCACGTCGATAATCCCCTCGTGTGCGCCATCGATCCCTATTTCATCGGATTCCACGAAAAAAATAATGCGCAGATGTCGTCGCGCATGGTTTTGAAGCAGTATCCGGAGGAGAAAATGGGCGTATTTTGTTCGCTCTACGGCCGCACCGCCGTGGTCGAGTACACGGATTTCCCCATGGAGCGCGCCATCGAACGGGATCGCAGTGGGACGCTGCGGTTTAAGGCGGGTAATATTGGTGTACATATTTTTAACAGTAATTTTTTTCGCCTGCTGGGGACGGAGATGAGTGGCCGTCAGCTGCCGTTACACGCCGCGAAGAAGAGAATTCCGACCGTCGACACCGACGGCAAAATCGTCGATCCAGCCGCTCCAAATGGCATAAAATTCGAGGCATTTATTTTCGACGCCCTCCAATTTGCCGAGCGTTCCATTGTCGTCGAGGGCAATCGCAGGGAGATTTTTAGCCCCATAAAAAATTCCGTCGGCCTGGATTCTCCGGAAACTTGCCGCCAGGATCAGGTGCGTTTATTTTCGAAGTGGCTAGTGGAGGCGGGGTCGGACATCCCCATCGACGCGACGGGCCGCCCGCCTTTTAACATCGAAGTCAGCCCGCTATTCGCCGACAATGGGCGGGATTTTTTGATGAAATGGAATTTTTTGGAGAGCCGCCCTGCGATTGCTTCGGGGAGTTACATCGGCTGAGTTTTTTGCGGAAATTTTTACGAATCTCGCCGCTCTCGAAATGGACGGGATTTTTTGATGAAATGGAATTTTTTGGAAAGTCGTCCTGCGATTGCTTCGGAGAGCTACATCGGCTGAGTTTTTACGGAAATTTTTACAAATCTCGCCGCTTTCAAAAAAAATTTTTAAATTTTCCGTAAAAATAAAATTAAAGATCGCCTTTTCGCCATTGACAATGTAAAAACTGAGCCTATTATAAAAACAAAATGCAAAAAACATTTAGAGTCGGAGGGAAGTCGCCCCGGAACGCTTTGGACGTCCTGCTGGGAGTGATGGCGTGCGTATTTTTATGGGACAGGGTCAGTGTGGTTTGGTTTGGGAGCGATTTTAGTGGGCGCTACCTGCCGCTTTCGCTGCTGGGCTTGCGGGACGGCTATCTGTGGCAGCTGGTGACGCACATGTTTATGCACGGGGACATTTGGCATATTTTTTGCAATGGGATCGTACTATTTTTCATCGGCCGGCTGATTGAGCGGAAATACGGTGGTCGGCGGCTGTTGGCGATATTTTTCATTTCTGGACTGATGGGCGCTGGCGCATGGCTATTGTTTCAGGGGCAATTTTACGGGACATTGCTAGGAGCATCGGCGGGATGTTTAGGTTTATTCACTTATTTTTGTTTGGTCCATGAGAATCGCCCGCTCATTTTTTTACTATTTTTTATACTTCCCGTAAAATTGAGGCCCCGCACGCTATTGGCGATTACGTGTGGGTTGGAAGTGTTTTGTTTTTTCACGCAGGAGTTATGGGGGAGCAACGTCGCGCATTCGGCGCATTTAGGCGGGATATTGGGCGGCTGTTTATGTTATTTTTTCCACCAATATCGCCGGAAATATGCCCGTATTTTTCGGGAGAAATTGGCACGCGGGTCGCGGTCGGCGAATGCGATGTACGGCGACAACTACAAATTATACATCACGAGTTACTCGGCGCGGCGCAGTGAGGTGGATCGGATTTTGGACAAGATCAACGAGAGTGGGTTCAAATCGCTGACGGAAGCGGAGAGGAGCACGCTCAACTCGGCGAAACATTTAATGCATCGGTGATGTAAATTTTTTTTAATTTTACGGATTTAATTGATCATTTTTCTCTTAAAATTTACGAAAAATGTAGTTTTTTTGTTCAGCTTTTATTGTGTGAAATTTTTTCAAAAAAAATCAGAAAAATTAATTTTTGGTGGACATTTTTCTTTTAAAATTCACAAGGAATGTAATTTTTTTATTTAATTTTTTTCGTTTGGCTTTTATTGTGTAAAAATTATTTTAAAAATCACATCGAAAAGCGCTCGCCCAGATAAAATTTTCGGCTCAGGGGGTCGTTCAGAAGCGCGGAGCGGTCGCCTTCGCAGAGGACTTTTCCGCCGTGGATGAGGTAGGCGCGGTCGACGATCGCCAGGGTTTCGCGGACGCTGTGATCCGTAATCAGAACGCCAATCCCCCTCCCTTTGAGGTGCGCAATGATGGCTTGGATGTCGGC
>JAISBJ010000023.1 GCA_031266235.1 Puniceicoccales bacterium
TTCGCAGCGGCTACGTCGGGGGGATTATATTTGGGATAATGGCGATTATATTTGCGATCAGCCACTTTATTCCGAAGGAAATGCTCATTATGCAGCTCTGTTTAGGGTTTGGGAACTGCCTGCTGGTGAGCATGATTATTTTGACGATTTTACCATTTTTGGAAGATACTTTTAAATGTTGCAGCAATATTTGTCTGATTGAGCTGACGGATTATCGCAGTCCGCTGCTGATGAAGTTACAGATTTTGGCGCCGGGGACCTACCAGCACAGTTTAATGGTCGCGAATTTAGCGGAGCAGGCGGCGATTAGCATCCATGCGAATCCATTTTTATGTCGGACGCTGGCGATGTATCACGATGTGGGGAAGCTGATCAAGCCGGAATATTTTATGGAGAATCAGACGCGGCAGCACAGGAATCCGCACGATGAGAAGACGCCGTTTATGAGCGCGCTGATTTTGAAGAGCCACGTGAAGGAGGGGGTGATGCTAGCGAAGCTGGCGGGCGTACCGCCGCGGATTATCGATGGGATTACGGAGCATCACGGGACGACGACGATTCGTTATTTTTACGCGAAGGCGCTGAGACAGCGGGAAGAGGAGGTAGGCCGGCTATCGTTGGATGCGTCGGTTGTGGATTTATCGGAGATAGAAAAATCTGTATTTAAGTATGATGGGCCGCGGCCGCGGTCGCGGGAGACGCTTATTTTATCCATAGCGGACTCCGTTGAGGCGGCGAGCCGATCGCTATACAATCCGACGCCGCAGTCGATTCGAGTGCTCATCAACGGAATTATTGATGGGAAGGCAAAGGAGGATCAATTTGACGAATGCCGGCTTAGTTTTCAGGAGTTAAGCTGTTTGCGGCAATCTTTTTTTGTGACGCTGCTGAACATGTTACACTCGCGGATCAACTACGACGAAGTAAAGGCTTGACGTATTATTATGATAAAATTTACGAAAAAAATGCTTGACAAGGGCGGAAGAACTTGCGAAGCTAGATGCGAGGGTGGGGCGAACGTCGCGTTCGGTCTGCTGCGCTAGAATTTTCTTGACTTTATTTAAAACTTATATTGAAAGAATATTTGCCATGGGATAGATTTCGGCTGAAGGAGGCGATGGAAAATTTTTTGCCAAGCGATTTTAGCGAGGGAGAGTCCGTAGTGGCGGTGATTGCTGGCCGTGGCGAGTATCCGGCACTGCTGGTGCAGCGCATGCTGGCGAAGGGCGTCGTCTGTCGTTTGGTGGCGCTGGAGGGCGAGACATCTCCGGATTTGTGGGAGAAATTCCCTGAAAATCAGCGGGCGGAGATTGCCATCGGTCACCTGGGGCGCGCCCTGAAAGTGCTCAAGCGATTTAGAGTTTCGGACGTGATTTTAGCGGGGCAAGTCAAGCCGCTGCGGTTGTTCAAAGATTTGCGGCCGGACTGGCGCGCGCTATGTTTGCTGCGGAAGTTGAGGCGGCGCAATGCCGAGACAATTTTTTCAACAATTTGTCAAGAAATTGAGAAAATCGGGATTCGCGTATTGGATGCGCGCAGTTTTATGGAGGCGGACGTGGTGCAGCGCGCGAAAAATTTCCCGCTCAAGCGGCATGTCGTGGAGCATGGGATTTACATTGCGTCGGAGGTGGCGCGCCTGGACATTGGGCAAAGCGTGATTGTAAAAAATGGGACGGTGCTTTGCGTCGAGGGTTTTGACGGGACGGACGCGATGATTCGCCGCGCGCAATCGCTGGCGATGGCGGATTTGCTGTTGGTCAAGACGTCGAAGCCGCGCCATGATTTCCGTTTTGACGTCCCGATTTTTGGCATGCAGACTGTGGAATTGATGGCTACGGCCGGGGTACGCTATGGGGCGTTGGAGTCCGGGCGGACGATTATTTTGAATCGGGATCGTGTTTTGGCGCGGGCGGAAGCGTTGGGCATTAGAATTTTTGGATATTAAATGGACTGGTCGACTTATCTTGCCTATAAAAATCTTTTTCCGAGTCGGCGAAAATTTACATTTTTCACGGCTATGTCAATCGTGGGCGTCGCGCTGGGTGTCGCGGTTTTGGTTGTGGTGCAGAGCGTGATGAATGGATTTCAGGTGGACATCCGACAAAATATCGTGCGCGTGCAGGGCGAGATTCGGATTGAGGGGAAGGACGGGATTGAAAATCCGGCCGACTTTGAGAAAAAATTGCAAAATTTTAGTGAAATTGAAGCCATCGCGCCCTACGCCTGCGGGGTCGTAATGCTGATGCACGGCGACGCGCCGGTATTTCCCGTTGCGAAGGGGATCGACGCCGATCGGGAGGGCCGCGTCACGGGCGTGGAGGGGGTGTTGTCGCTGTGTTCGCTGGAAAATTTGGGCGGCGATTGCGCGATTATCGGGGAGCAATTGGCGGCGCGCTGCGGCATACAAATCGGCGATCGCGTCGAAATTTACACGCCGTTAGCACTGGAGGCGCTGCAGAAAAACGAGGTTATTTTTCCGCGCGATGTGCGGGTCGCGGGCTATTTTTCGGCGAATAATTACGATCAAAACATGATTTTGTGTCCGCTGTCACTGATGCAAGATTTGTATGCGTTGGGCGACGGGGTCCACGGATTTACGCTGAAGCTCCGCGACGGGCAATTTGTTGAAAAATGTGCTAAAAAAATGCAAAATTTTTTGGGCGACGAGTATCGGGTGATGGATTGGATCAGCGGGAATGGCGCGCTACTTTTTGCGCTTCGCTGGGAAAAAACGATGATGTTTTTCGTTTTGCTGTTCATATTGCTGGTGGCCTCGTTTTCGATTTCGAGCTCACTGATCACAAATGTCGTGCGAAAAGTGCGGGAAATTGGCTTAGTTATTGCGATTGGCGGCACGCGCTATGGTGTGGCAAAATGGTTTTGTTTGCAACGACTTTTCATTGGGCT
>JAISBJ010000063.1 GCA_031266235.1 Puniceicoccales bacterium
CCGAAAAAATTATTGAAGAAACCAAAAAATTGATTCCCATGAAGCGCATGGGGACTCCCGAAGACATCGCCCACGCCGTGGATTTTTTATGCTCCGACGGGGCGAGTTACATAACGGGGGCGGTGGTTACGGTCGATGGTGGGATGGCGAGGGGGTAAAAAATTTGTTATGGAATCACTCAAATGTAATATTTGCGGGAAGCCAGCGGCGGTTCACATCGAACAGATCGTCCATAGCATCAAGCAGACGATCAATTTGTGCGAGGCGTGCGCGCGCAGCTACGGGGTGCTGACCAGCAACGTCATGCCATTTTCCGTGACCAAAAATATCGGCACCGCGCTTTTTGGCGACCTCAATCCGACCCTGGCGGCCCAAGATTGCTGCGAATATTGCGGCTACACCATGGAACTTTTTAAAAAAACGGGTAATTTGGGGTGCCCCCAGTGCTACGAATCCCTGCGGGAAAAACTTCTGCCGCTCATCGAAAATATGCAAAAAAATCTGGATCACATCGGCAAGCAGCCCAAATGTTTTACCGTCCACGCGAAAAAGACGTTGACTCAGGAGTCCCTCGAGGAGAAGTTGCGGCTGGCGATAGAGGGGGAGCGCTTCGAGGAGGCGGCGAGGATTCGGGATGCGTTGCGTTCGTTAAAATTAGATGAGAATGGTTAAAAAATTGCTATTTTTCGCGAAACGTTATGTGCAAAAGTTAAAAGATTTTAAAATTTTCATCGATTTATTTTGAAGGACATGAGAACGGTTAAAAAGTTGCTATTGGAGTACGGCAAGCGCCTCGGAGAGCATAGCCAACCGATTGTGGTGAGTTCCCGCGTGCGGCTGGCGCGCAATTTTTCCCCGTTCCGATTCCCCGCAAACGCCAAGGACAGCGAGCGCGTCGAGATCCTCGATTTCGCGAAACGTTACGTGCAAAAGTTAAAAGATTTTAAAATTTTTATCGATCTGTCGGAACTCAAAAAACCTGAACAATTGGCGCTCCAGGAGCGGCGCGTGATTAGCAAGGAACTGCTGGAGAAAAAGGTGGGGACGGGAGTGATTTGCAATGACAGGGCGCTGGCCTCGATCATGATCAACGAAGAGGACCATTTGCGGATACAGGTGATTGGCAGCGGTTTACAATTGCGTGACATTTGGAAAAAAATTAACGCCATCGACGACGCCATTGACGACGGTTACTATGCTTTTTCCCCGCCTATGGGCTATTTGACGGCGTGTCCCAGCAACGTGGGGACGGGGATGCGCGCTTCCATCATGTTCCATCTCCCCGGATTGGGGATGGCGGAACAGATCCAGCACCTCATCGACGCGGTCCAGCAGATCGGGATTGTCGTTCGCGGCGTGCACGGGGAGGGGTCGCAGGCGCGGGGGTACATGTACCAGCTGTCGAATCAGCAGACGCTGGGCATTTGCGAGGTGGACGAAATCCAGCGTTTGGAGCACGTGATCAAGACGATTATTGACCAGGAAAAGTCGGCTCGCGAGGAGCTTTTCAAGCGCAGTCGCACGCAATTTTTGAACAAGATCGGCCGCATTTACGGTGTGCTGTGTTCCTGTTACACGCTGGAGAGCGAGGAGGCGTTTGAGATGTTAGCGTGGATGCGTTTGGCGGCGGACAGCGGCTTGATTGACGAGAAAAATCGCGCCGGGATCGATCGCTACATGGTGGAGTCGCAGCCGGGGAACCTAGTCGTTTTGTACGACAAAAATTTGTCGCCGGAGGAACGCGATATCATTCGCGCTGAAAATATGCGCATTTTTTTTAAGAAAATCCAAGATTTACAATTCGACGTTAAATTTTAAAACTTATCTACGAAATATAAAATTTGCTTATGAAATATCAAAAGAGGATTAAAAATTTTTAATTATATTTAAAATTTTGCATTAATTTTTAAAATTTTTTACAAAATGCCGGAAGCGGATCAAAAGTTTTTGGCCCTATTACCCGCGCTGGGGGCGTATCGTTCGCTGCTTTGTTTGAAAGGAATATTGCCAGGCCGCACATTTTTTTCCCACTTCAATTTGCCGATTATCGCCGCCGACGGAGCCTATAATTTGCTGTTGGAGAAGGGTATCGTGGCAGACGTTGCCATCGGCGATTGCGACAGCATTCGGGCGCCCATTGCTCCCCAAACGCGGAAAATAGTAGCCGAAAACCAGGACTTTTCGGACTTCCAAAAGGCGCTAAAATTTGTCCGGGAAAATCGCCTGTCGCCGCCCATTATTTTGGGGATAAACGGGGGGTACATCGACCATATTCTGAGTAATGTGGCCATTTTTTCGCGGACGGATGCCGTCGCTTACATGCCGCCAAATGTTGCCATGGTTGTGCGGGATCGTTTGGCTCTACGTTTGCCGCTGGCGACAAAATTATCGCTATTTGCGGTGCCCTTTGGGCGAGTGACGACGCGCGGTTTGCGCTGGGAGTTGGAAAATCGGGAGCTCCATTTCCCCGAATATAATTCCTGTTTTAATCGCACGGTGGCGGAACAGGTGGCGTTTGAAGTCGCGGAAGGCGCCATTTTTCTCGTCATTTATTTGGAAAATATAGCGGATGCCGGGAGCGAAGGTATCGAATTGATTCATTGATTTTCTTAAAAACATTTTTCCTTAAAATATTTCGCAATTATTTGTCAAGTTAATTTGTCGATTTTATTTTTTTTTTATATACGGCCAATTTTTTGTAAGTT
>JAISBJ010000080.1 GCA_031266235.1 Puniceicoccales bacterium
ACGGGGAGCGGGCGCTCTGGGACGTCATCGATCGCCATGGTACCGCGGCCGATGAATCGGAATCTTCCGAGGATCGGGCGATTAAAATTTGTCTACTGGGGCGGCCCAACGTCGGCAAATCCTCGCTGGCGAATGCTTTACTCGGCGGGGATCGGATGATCGTCCACCGGCGAGCTGGGACGACCCGCGACGCCATTTCCAGCGACCTCCGCTGCACGGTCCATGGCCGGGAATATGTTTTCGAATTGGTGGACACGGCCGGCCTGCGGGAGAAGCGGAAGGTGAGTACGCCCGTGGAATTTTTCTCCACTTTGCGCTCCGCGAACGCGATGGGTGCCGCCGATATCGTATTTCTAGTGATTGACGCCCTGTCGGGACTGACGCGCCAGGATAAGCGCTGGGTTGACCGGGTTTTGGAGGCGGGGAAATGTCTCATTTTCCTTGTAAACAAGTGGGATTTGGCCGACGAAAGTTTTCGGAATGGTGGCCTAGACAGCTACGGTTCGATGGAGGGCTTCCGGAAGAAATTTTTGGAAACGTTGCAGCGGGAGTTATTTTCGCTATCCAAATGTCCGGTCCTTTTCGTTTCGGCGCGGACGCGCTACGGCATGGAGGATATTTTGACCGAGGGCGTTCGATTATTTGAAAAAATTTCCAAAACGATTGCGACGGGGCCGCTGAATCGGGCCATACAGCATCTATTGGACAGCCATCCTCCGGCGATGGCATCGGGGAAGCGCTTTAAAATTTACTATGCGGTTCAGAGCGGCACTTTGCCGGTGCGTCTGAAAATTTTTTGCAATCGCTGCCGGAGGCTCAGCGACGATTACCGGCGGTATCTGGAAAATGGCATTCGCGATGCGTTTGATTTGTTTGGATGCGCTTTGCGGTTCGAATTCGTCGAGAAGGTGGCGCGCTACGCCGAAAAAACGGCTTGAGCATTTTTCGCAATTTCCTAGCCATCGCAGTCTAAAATTTAGCAAAATCTTATGAGTAAAATAATATTTGCGATGCATTTGATTTGTTTGGATGCGCTTTGCAGTTCGAATTCGTTTAGCAAAATATTATGGGCAAAATAATATTTGCGATGCGTTTGATTTATTTGGCTGCGCGTTGCGGTTCGAATTTGTTTAGCAAAATATTATGGACAAAATAATATTCGCGATGCGTTTGATTTGTTTGGATGCGCTCTGCGGTTTGAATTTGTTTAGCAAAATATTATGAGAAAAATAATATTTGTGATGCATTTGATTTATTTGGATGCGCTTTGCGGTTCGAATTTGTCGAGAAGACGGCGCGCTACGCCGAAAAAACGGCTTGAGCATTTTTCGCAATTTCCTAGCTCTTGAAGCCCTTGGAGCCACTCATCGCAGTCCAAAATTTGACAAAATTTTACGGCCCATTTGTCGCGCTAAACGGCATTTCTTTCGCGGTCAACGCCGGGGAAATCGTCGGGTTGCTGGGCCCAAATGGCGCGGGGAAGTCGACGACGCTGAAGATTCTTGGGGGGCTGCTGGATGCCACTTCGGGGACGGTAACGATTCGGGGGGAGCCCATCGCCTATTGCCACCGCCCCAAACACTGCTTCGTCGCGGCTATGTTGGAGAGTAATCCGCTGCCGTCGCATCTGAAAGTGGGGGAATATTTGCGATTTCGGGCGGCGATGAAGGGGGTACGAAACGTGCACGTACATGTGGAAAAAATCATGCGCCTGACGGGCATTCCGCGGGGGATTCGCCACCGGGGATTGGATTCGCTCTCGAAGGGCATGCGGCAGCGCGTGGGGCTAGCGGACGCGCTACTGGGCGATCCGGAGTTGGTGATTCTCGACGAACCGACCATTGGATTGGATCCCAGCCAAATCATCAAATTTCGCCAACTGATCGCTTCCCAAAGGGGCAAGCGGACGTTCATTATTTCGAGCCACATTCTCCCGGAAATCGAGCATTTATGCGACCGTTTTATCATCATCACGAGCGGCAACATTGTGGCCAATGGGGCGATAGGGGAGTTGCGGGAGAAATTTTTCGAGGAACGGATTTTCACCGTTGGCGTCGAGTGCGATGGGTCGGCGATTGGCCGTTTTAAAGCTCAGCACGCGGCTTTTCGGGTGCGCGATATTTTTTCGGACGCCAGTGCCAAAAAACACCAATTATCCATTATTTTACCGGCGGGGGATGTGGATTTTTTTTGGAGGGCGCTGCTCGCGGAACCTGGCTGGAAGTTATTGAGTATCGCTGAAAAATCGGCGACTTTGGAGGAAATTTTCATTCGAGCGACGGAATACGCGGATCCGGAACACACCCAGTGGCAGTGAAAATTATTTTTTATTTATTTTTTATATTAATTATTAATTATTTTACCGACGGGGATTAAAAATTCTCTGATGGCAGTGAAATTAGAAATTATTTATTATTTATTGGAAATTTTTTACAAACCAACAAAACTCAAGGCACGTAAAGGACAAATGAATAATTTTTCATCGGCGGTGGCCATAAAATCGCAGCGGGCGTAGGCGGTGGGCGGCGGAATTATTTCCACTGATTTTCTTGACAAAATTGACCGAGTTTTGATCCTGAGGGGAGTTGCGTTTAGGTGGTGGAATTGGTAGACACGCTGTCTTCAGGCGGCAGTGCCAAAAGCATAGGGGTTCGAGTCCCCTCCTAAACACCGAATTTGCCTATGAATACGAATGATCAATCCAATGGTGACCCGCTGAACGACGCTTTCAAATCCGCGGATTTCGGCGATAAAGTGTGGCTATTTTTTTCCCAACACACGCGTTTTTTTGCCTCCCTAACCATCGCCATTCTCGCGTTTTTCGGCATCGCAGCCATCGTCACCGTCCGCAATAATATGGCTCGGCGGCGGCGGCAATCGGCTTATTTGGAGGCCCTGCAGACGGGCGAAAGGGAAACGTTTGCTGAGCGCTATGCTTCGGAAAAGTTGGGTGGCGCGGCTTATTTGGAATTGGGCGACGAGGCCTACCAAAAGCGGGAGTACCAGCGTGCGGTGGACTACTATCGGCGGGCGGCGGATGCTTTGGGGAAGAATATTTTCGGCGGGCGTGCGGCGATCGGAGAGGGGATTGCGCTGATCAAATCGGGCTTGCAACCGGAAGGGGAAGGCGTTTTGACGAGCGTCTCGGAGGAAAAAACTTATCCGCCGACCATTCGGGGCAACGCGCTTTATCTCCTGGCCAACAGTAGTCGCGAGCGGAAGGATATGGGGAAGGCCAAGGGTTTGCTGCAGCAGCTCGCCGGCGGTCATTTTACGGACCAGTGGCGGACGGAAGCGGAGGCGCTGCTCCGGGAAATCGAGCTCTGGTAATGGGCATCCGCCTGATATATGCCTCGCCGGAACGGGACGCGGACTTGCTTTACTGGAGCCGGGTGTTCACCTGCGACTGTTTTTTAGCCTTTGAAGTCGATGGGCGGCGCCGGGCGATTTCCAACGTCCTGGATATCGACGAGTTGCGGCGGAACTCCTCCTTCGACGAGGTTTCGCTCCCCGGCGATTGGACTCAGGAAAAAAATCCCAGCGTAGCCGATTTAATTCAGTGCATATGTGAAAAATTCCCCCGCGATCCGCTCCAGTTGCCCGCCAATTTCCCGGCCTATTTGCTGCTGGAATTGCAGGAGCGGCGCTTGCCCTTTAGCGTAACCGACGGGGCATTTTTACCGGAGCGTTCCGTAAAATCTCCCGGGGAAATGGATCAGATTTGCCGGGCGTGTGCGATTATTTCTGGGGCATTTGAGCGCGTTCGTTCGCTACTGGCCGCGGCGGAGATCGTCGACGGATTTTTACATTATAATAACAAAATTTTAACATCCGAGTGGGTTCGTTCGGAGATCGCGGGAGTATGTTTTGCCGGGGGTGCCATCGCTAAGGAGACGATCGTCAGCTGCGGCGAACAGGCGGCTTACCCCCACAATCGCGGCAGTGGAGCGCTCCGGGCCGGCGAATTTATCGTGGTCGACGTCTTCCCGCGCCTGCTCGAAAGCGGCTACTACGGCGATATGACGCGGACGTTTTTAAGGGGAACGCCGAGTAAAAAGCAAGTAAAAATGTACGACGCCGTCAGGGCGGTCCAAGCGCGGGCGATCGGAGCAATCCGCGCCGGAAAAAATGGGAAAGAAATCCATGAAAATAATGTAAAAATGTTCGCGGACATGGGCTACCCTTCGACGGATTCCACGGGATTTTTCCACTCCACGGGCCATGGCGTGGGCCTGGATTTGCACGAAAGTCCATCGATCGGCAGCCGCGATTATACCTTGCAAACGGGCGAAATCGTGACCGTCGAACCGGGCCTCTACTACCCCGAAATGGGCGGCGTCCGCATCGAAGATGTCGCCGTCGTGCGCGAAAATGGCGCGGAACTTTTGTCAAATTTTTCCTACGATTGGGTGATATAATGTTTTTCAAAAAAAATAAAGTCAGGGATTGGGCGAAGTATTTGTCCGAGATTGCGAATAAAATTGAAAATTATCGTAAAGATATTTTAAATACGGAACAATTTGGCCGCCTTTCGGAGGCGCGCAGGCGCATCGGCGACGCCCTGTCTCTGCCGCAAGCGGAGGCTTACAAAAGTTTCAACGAAATCGAACGGTTGCTCCAGTCCATCGGGGGCAGCGTGTATCCCGCGTCGGGACTCGTGGAAAATGTGGAAGTTTTTTTGTTTGCGGCGATTCTGGCGATCGCAGTCCGGACTTTTTTCTTTCAACCCTTCCGGATTCCAACGAATTCCATGTGGCCGACCTACGCCGGTATGACCCACGAGCTCGTCGAAGGCCGGAGAAGTGTCCCGGAAAAAGTCAAACGCTGGATGTTTTTGGGGGCGTCCAACTTCAATGTCCAGGCGCAGGATACGGGCACCCTCAAGATCCCCATCGCCGCCCAAAGCGATAAAATGAGCCCCTACGGCGGCATACTCTACTATAAAGTCGTGGATGCACGGAAATGGTTTGGGCTGCTGCCTTCGCAGGAACGGGAGTATACGTTTGTGGTGGGGGAGCGGCAATCGACGTTGCGCGTGCCCCTGGAATTCTGTTTCGACGACGTGGTGCTGGCGACGCTATTCCCCAAAGCGCGATCGTGGAACGAAGTCCTGGACCGCTCCATGCGCATACGTCCGCTAAAAATTAGTAAAGATGGCCGCGAAGATCGGGTGAATTATTTGGATACGAAGGTCCAAAAATCCGCTGGGGAAGACATTTTCAACTTCGATATCCTCGCCGGCGATATGCTTTTCGTGGACAAAATCAGCTACCATTTTTTACCACCGAAGGTCGGAGATCCCTTTGTCTTTCGCACGCGCAACATCGATCGCCTCAACTACGACGACAAATATTTCATCAAGCGTTTGGTGGGTTTGCCCGGGGATAGATTGCAAATTCAGGGCAGCGCGCTATACCGCAATGGCCGGCCCATCGAGGGCGCCGAAGCCTTTGAATTAAATCGTAAACAAATTGAAAAATATCCCGGCTATACGCACAGTGGGGCGCTGGAGAGGGACTGCGTCGTGGAGGTCCCGGGCAATTGCTATTTCGCGATGGGCGACAATTCTCCCCACAGCTACGACAGCCGCGGCTGGGGATTTGTGCCGAACGGCGAGGTTATCGGCAGGGCTACTTTCGTTTTGTATCCTTTTACCCGGCGCTGGGGCTGTGCCAAGTGAGTGGAAAAATTAATGAAAAA